>DASYRI010000195.1:0-20065 GCA_036004545.1 Gemmatimonadales bacterium | reverse complement strand
TCGGCGTCGGTTCCGATCTTCATCCACGGCTGGCGGAGCTTGGCCTTGACGTTCTCCTCGCTCATCAGGAAGAATGCGGTCTCCACCCGCCGGTGATCGCCCAGGACGAGATCCATCGCCGCCGCTTCCCAGTCCCTCCCGAGCATCGCCGCCGCCTCGGAGAGCCGCTTCCCGATGAACCGCTTGTTCTCCGGCTGCTCGAAGTGGAGCAGGAGCGCGCCCTCGGGGCCGCCCAGGCGGCAGAGGTTCTCCCATTCGTCCTGGTCGCGGTCCATCTCGGCGCGGATCCGCCGGCGCACCGCGGAGTCGGCCAGGTTGTCGAAGAGCTTGCCGTCGGCGCTGGCCCAGGGCGGGAAACAGGCGGAGAGGCCGGTGGCGCCCGCGGTGTAGGCGTACATGTCGGCCTGAACGTCCAGGCCGGCGGCGCGGGCGGAATCGATCTTCGCGATCGCGAGCGGGGTCTTGGCCCAGTTCGCCCGGCCGCCGGACTTGAAGTGGTAGATCTCGACCGGGACGCCGCCCTCCTTGCCGATGCGGATCGCCTCGTCGATGGCCTCGAGCCAGAAGTTCCCCTCCGAGCGCATGTGGGTGATGTACACCCCGCCGAACGGCGCCATCGCCCTGGCGATCTCGATGAGCTCCTCGGTGCTCGCGTAGTTCCCCGGCGGGTAGATGAGCGCCGAGCCCACGCCGAAGGCGCCATCCTGCATGGCGTTCCGCACCACCGCGCGCATCGTGTCGAGCTCCGCGGCGGTCGCCGCGCCCTGCGCCTCGCCCTTGGCGTAGACCCGCACTGTCCCCGCGCCGAGGAAGGAGCCGAAATTCTCCGAGGCGCCGTGGGTCTGCATGGCGCGGAGCCAGGCGTCGAAGCCGTGGGGGCCGCTGAAGTCGAGGCCGGGCGCCCAGGGGCCCTTGGGATTCGTCTTCGCGTTGGTCGGGGCGGGGGAGCCGCCTTCGCCCATGATCTCGGTGGTGATGCCCTGGGTCACCTTGCTGATCACCCGGCCGTCGCCCACCGTGAGCGGCTCGTCGGACTGCCCCTGGATGTCGATGAAGCCGGGCGCGATCACGTTCCCGGCGACGTCAATGCGCTGGGCCGCCGCCGCATGGGCGAGGACCCCGCGCGGGGCCACCCGGATGATGCGGTCGCCCCGCATGGCGACGTCGCCCCAGAACCAGGCGCTTCCGGTGCCGTCCACCACCCGCCCGCCCTCGAGGATGAGGTCGTAGGGCCCAGTCTCGGGCGCGGGCGCCGGTGACGGCCCGCGCGGCGCGCAGGCGGTGGCGGTGGCGAGGAGGACGGAAAGACGGAAGGACGGAAGAACGGAAGGTGGGTGCGCCACGGTGGGCTCCGGGGAGAGTCGGAAAGACGGAATGACGGAACGACGGGAAGAGGGTAGCGTCCGATTAGCTGCTCGACAATCCCCGGGCGCAGCCTGACATTCCGTCTTTCCGTCTTTCCGTCTTTCCGTCTTGACAACCCTCCCGCCTCGCGTGATGGTTCCGGACCCCGTCGCCGGACCCCCGATGGCAGCCTCCCGCGCGCGGCTCGTCCTGGCCGGAGCCGTCCTCGCCGTGCTCCTCTATGCAGGCGCCAGCCGCGTGGGCCCGGTGCCGGCCCTGGGCGGATTCCTCGATCCCGCGGGCGGGGCCTGGGCCCTCGCGCGCGTGGCGGACCTCCCGCGGCGCTCGGCGGCGCGGATCCCCGGGCTCGGCGCGCCGGTCGAAGTCCGCTACGACGACCGCGGGGTGCCGCACATCTTCGCCGCGAGCGAGGAGGATGCCTGGCGGGCGGAAGGCTACGTGGTCGCGCGCGACCGGCTCTTTCAGCTCGAGCTCCAGACCCGCGCCGCGGCGGGGACCCTGGCCGAGCTGCTCGGCCCTAACCCGCGCATCGTGGCCGCGGACCGGACCGCGCGCCGGCGCGGCCTGGGCCGGGCGGCGGACCGGATCTTCGCGGGGCTCGACAGCACGGCGCTCATCGCCCGCGCCGTCCGGGCCTACGCCCAGGGAGTCAACGCCTGGATCGCCGGCATGTCCCGCGGGGAGCTGCCCCTCGAATACCGCCTGCTCGGTGCCCGGCCCGCGGTCTGGGAGCCGCGGCACTCGCTCTACCTCTTCCACCAGATGGCGCTCACCCTGGCGTGGGACGACCCGACGCTGCTCCGGCTCCGGGTGCGCGGGCTGGTGGGCGCGGCCGCGACCGAGGCGCTCTTCCCGCTCAACAGTCCGATCCAGGAGCCGATCCAGCCGAACGGCGAAGCCGCGCCGCGCTACGACTTCGTCCGGCCCCTCCCGCCTCCCGGCGTGCCCGACACCGCGGCCGAGCTCGTGGCGGACGCGCGCGAGCGGGCCGGGCTCGGGCTCGGCCTCTCGCAACGCCGGCCGGGGGACGGCGACGCGATCGGCAGCAACAACTGGACGGTGGGACCCGGGCGCACCGCCGCGGGCCGCGCGCTGCTCGCCGGCGACCCGCACCTCGAGCTCACCCTCCCGTCCATCTGGTACGAGATCCACCTCCACGTCGCTGGCGGCCCCGACGTCGCCGGGGTGACGCTGGTCGGCTCCCCCGGGGTCATCATCGGCTTCAACCGGAACGTGGCGTGGTCGTTCACCAACACCGGCGCCGACGTGCGCGATCTGTACGTCGAGACGGTGGACGACTCCCTCCGGCCCGCGCGGTACCGCCTCGACGGCGAATGGCGCCCGGTGGAGCGTCGCGTCGAGGTGGTGCGCGGGCGGCACGGCGCCGTGCTCGCGACCGATACCGTCTACTTCACCCACCGGGGACCGATGCTCCGGGAGGGAGGCCGCTGGCTCTCGACGCGCTGGACGCCGTTCGAGGCCTCGCGCCCCGGCGAGGAATTCCTCCGCCTGGACCGCGCCGCCACCGTGGCGGAGTGGCTCGACGGGTGGAAGGGGTACGTCGCCGCGGCGCAGAACGGCGTCGCGGCCGACCGCGCCGGCACCATCGCGGTCCGCTCCACCGGGAAGTACCCGGTGCGCCCGGGCGACGGCCGAGGGGACGAGCTCCGCGAGGGAAGCACCCGCGCCGCCGACTGGACCGGCTACCTCCCGCTCGAGCTCTATCCCTTCTCGCTCAATCCGCCGCAGGGCTTCCTCGCCTCGGCCAACCAGCAGCCGGTGGACCCGCGGATGAACCCGCGCTACTTCGGCTCCAACTGGTATTCCCCCTGGCGCGCCCTGCGCATCAACCAGCTCCTCCGCGCCGACTCGGCGGTCACGCCGGACGCCATGCGCCGATACCAGACCGATCCCGGGAGCGCCCGTGCCGACGCCTTCGTGCCTCTCTTCCTGGGCTCGGCGGCGGCCCTCGATGCGGGGGGAAGAAGCGACGACACGCTTCGCCGGGCCGCGAAGCTCCTCGCCGAGTGGGACCGCCGCTACTCCAGGGACAACCGCCGGGCGATGCTGTTCGAGACGGCGATGGGTCAGCTCACCCGCCTGGTCTGGGACGAGCTGGTTCCGCCCGCCGCGCGCGGCGATACCGCCGCGGAGCCAGTGGAGGTCCCCGCCGAGGCGGTCCTGCTGGAGCTGGCGAGCGACTCGACCAGCGCGTGGTGGGACGACCGCCGCACCCCCCTGGTGGAGCGCCGCGACGCGATCCTCGGCGCGGCGCTCCGGCGCGGGCTACTGCTCGCGCTCCGCGACCTCGGCCCTCCCGACGGCGACGGCTGGCTCTGGTCCCGGGCCCATCACGCCAACATCTATCACCTGCTCCGGATCCCGGCGCTGTCGGCGCTCGATCTGCCGGTGCAGGGCGGCCCCTCGACCCTCAGCCCCTCGCCCGGGCGCGGCAACTTCGGTCCGAGCTGGCGGATGGTCGTGGAGCTCGGACCCCGGGTGCGAGCCTGGGCCACCTATCCCGGCGGGCAATCCGGCAACCCCGCGAGCCCGCGCTACCGCGACCGGCTCGAGACGTGGCTGGCGGGGGATCTCGATACCGTGCTCTTTCCCGCGACGCCGGCGGAGCTCCCGGCGGCGCGCACGCGCTCGGTGCTGAGCCTCACGGGACGCCGCTAGCGATGGCGACGACCAGGGCGGCGGAAACGCTCCCGGGGGTATCCTGACGATGCGGAATCGCGCCGCGTTCCTCCTGCTGGTCGCCGCGTTCGGGCTGGGGAGCTGGGTGGGGTGGTGGACGGTGCCGGCGGTGGCGGCGCTCTGGGGGTGGCTCCGGCCCGCCGTCCCGCGGCCGATTCTCTCGGCGGGCATCGCCGCCGTGACCGCCTGGAGCTTCTGGCTCACCACCGACGTCGTGTGGGACCCGCGCGCCGCGGCCGTCCTCGCGAACCAGCTCGGCGCCATCATGCGTGTGCCGCCGCCCGCGCTCTACCTCGTGACGCTGCTCTTCCCGGCGCTCCTCGCCTGGAGCGCCGCGGCGCTCGCCTGCGCCGCCGCCGGGTATTCCGACTCCCGCCCTGGAGGCTCCCGATGACCGCTCCTCCGCGACTCCGCGCCGCGCTCGTTGCCTTCGCCTTCCTCCTTCCCCCCGCGGCCGGGCGGCTCGCCGCCCAGGCCGGCCTCGACACGGTCAGGATCCAGACCATTCCCGCCGGCAAAGGTGTCTTCATGCTGCGCGGCGCGGGCGGCAACATCGCGCTCTCGGTGGGCGATGACGCCGCGTTCCTGGTGGACGACCAGTATGCCCCGCTCAGCGAGAAGATCCTCGCCGCGGTCAGGGCGGTGACCGACAAGCCGGTCAGATTCCTGGTGAACACCCACTGGCACGGCGACCACACCGGCGGCAACGAGAACCTGGCGAAAGCCGGCGTGATCATCGTGGCCCACGACAACGTGCGGACCCGGATGAGCACCGAGCAGTTCAACGCCACCTTCAACCGGAAGACTCCGGCCTCGCCCAAGGGCGCGCTCCCCGTGGTCACCTTTTCGGAGAGCGTGGCGTTCTACCTCAACGACGAGACGATCCACGTAGTCCACGTGCCCCCCGCCCACACCGACGGCGACGCGCTGGTGCATTTCACCCGGGCGAACGTCCTCCACATGGGCGACAACTTCTTCAACGGCAGCTACCCGTTCGTGGATGTCTCGAGCGGAGGGTCGTTCGAGGGCGTCATCAGGGCGGTGACCGCGGCGCTCTCATACGTCAACGACAGCACGAAGGTCATCCCGGGCCACGGCGCGCTGGCGGGGAAGGCCGAGCTGCTGGCCTACCGGGACGTGCTGGTGAAGATCCGGGACCGGGTGGCCGCGCTGATCAAGCAGGGGAAGACGAAGGAGCAGGTGGTCGCGGCCAAGCCCACCGCCGAGTGGGACACGACCTGGGGGGCCGGGTTCATGAAGCCCGACGTGTTCCTGGGGATCGTGTATGAGAGTATGGCGTCGAAGTAGCCGCTTCCGGCTATCGGCTATCGGCTATCGGCTGATAGCCGATAGCCCCCGACTGCTCATCGCAGCGTCACCAGAATCGCCCCGTTCTCGTGCCCCAGCCCGAACCGCTGCGAGGCGTCGGTCCCGCGCATGTGGCGGATCTCCTGAAGGCCGGTGAGCGGCAAGTCCCTCAAGGTGTCCGGGCCGCCGCGCTTCACTTCGTTGACGTACACCACGACCCCCGCGGTGGGCAGATTGATGCTGCTGGGGCCCCGGATGCTGAACCAGTTGGGGCGGAGCCGTTTGACCAGGTCATAGGCGGTCTGGATGTCCTGGGCCGCCGCGATCTCCGCCTGGGAGATCAGCTCGGGGTCGCGTCTGAGCTTCGCAGGCGCTTTCGCCTGGGGCTTGGTGCTGTCCTGCGCCGCGAGCGCCGCGGGCAGGGCCGTCGCCGCCAGGATGAGAAGGAGGGGGAGGGGGAGGGGGAGCCGGCGGGTCATAGGACTATCCGTGAGGGTCCTGCTTTAACATACCCGCCTCTTTCGCGGCGCGCCGGAGGAGGAACTCGATCTGGGCGTTGAGCGAGCGAAGCTCCGCCCCGGCCCACCGCTGCAGGGCATCGTGCAGCGCGGGGTCGAGGCGGAGGAGGAACGCCTTGCGCTCGGGCATCGCCACCCGGCCGTCCCTCAGGTGTACAGGGTCCCGGTGTTGAGGACCGGCTGGGTGCCGCGCTCGCCGCAGAGCACCACCAGGAGGTTGGAGACCATCGCGGCCCGCCGCTCGTCATCGAGATGCAGGATGTTCTTCTTCGCCAGGAGCTCCAGCGCGTTCTCCACCATCCCCACCGCGCCCTCGACGATCTTGTAGCGGGCCGCGATGATGGCGCTGGCCTGCTGGCGCTGGAGCATCGCCTGGGCGATCTCCGGCGAGTAGGCGAGGTGGGAGATCCGCGCCTCGCTGGCCAGAACGCCGGCCTTGGCGAGCCGCTCCGAGAGCTGCTGCATCAGATTGGCGGCCACCTCCGTCGTGTGGCTCGAGAGGGCCGCCTCTCCGCTGCTGTGGGCGTCGTAGGGATAGCTGGACGCCAGCGCCCGAACCGCCGACTCGCTCTGCACCTTGACGTAGTTCTCGTAGTCGTCCACCTCGAACATCGCCTCGGCGGTCTCGGTAACCCGCCAGACCACGATCGCCCCGATCTCGATCGGGTTCCCCCCGGCGTCGTTCACCTTGAGCTTGGCGGTCTCGAAGTTCCGGGTCCGGAGCGAGATCCGGCGCTTCTTGGTGAATGGGTTGACCCACCAGAACCCGCCCTCCTTCACGGTGCCCGAGTAGCGGCCGAAGAGGGTGAGCACGCTCGCCTCGTTGGGCTGTACCAGCACGAAGCCGGCGATCGCGATCAGCTCGAGCGCGAGGAGGACCGCCAGCCCCGCCATGGTTCGCGGAGCGTTGGCCTGAGCCGCCTGGAGGAACTGCCAGAACGTGCCGGCAATCGCGCCCAGGAGCACGGGCCCGGCCAGCAGGCCGGACAGCGGATGGATGACCTTCTCGCGTATCATCGGGTCGGCTCCTCAAAGGGATATCGGTATGATATCACAGTGATAGCCAGCCGTCAACCCCGCTGCTGCCTTCTCCTTTATTACAGGCGCCCGCGGCCGCTTCCAACGTCCCGCTGGGCCCAAGTGTCCAACCCGATGACAGATGGAGCGCCGGTCCCGATGACAGATGGAGCGCCGGTGCCAGGTCTGGAGGGAGCCCCCTGCACGCCCAACTCGACGTGAGCCAGACCGACGCCGATCGGGATGATGTGGCGATGGCCTGCGCCGGCGACCACGCCGCGTTCGAACGGCTCTATCGCCGCCACGTGGCGCGGGTGACCAGCCTGGCGCGGTGGCTGCTGGACCTGGGCGAGGTGGAGGATGCGGTGCAGGATGTCTTCATTCGGGTGTGGCAGAAGCTGGATACTTTCGCCGGGCAGTCGGCCTTCACCACCTGGCTGCACCGGGTGGCGGTCAACCTGATGCTCCGTCGGCGGCAGACGATGGGGGTGGCGCGGCAGCGGCACACCGCGGACGACACGCCGCTCGAGGCGCAGGCCGGGCCGTCGGAGCGTCCCGATCTCCGCGTGGCCATCGAGGGCGCCGTCGACCGGCTCCCCGCGGGGGCGCGCGAGGTGTTCGTCCTGCACGACATGGAAGGTTACAAGCACGAAGAGATCGCTCGGATGCTGGACGTCGATCCCGGCACCTCGCGGTCGCAGCTCCACCGGGCGCGGATGCTGCTCCGGCAGCAGCTCGCCAACTGAGGGACCCGAACATGTCCGACCATTTCACCGATCAGCTCTCGGCCTATCTCGACGGCGAGCTCGACCACCTCCGCCGCGCCCGCCTCGACGCCCACCTCGCGACCTGCCCCGAATGCTCGGCCGTGCTCGCGGACCTTCGCGCCATCGTGGCAGCCGCGCCGGAATACCTCGGGCGGGAGCCGGAGGCGGATTTGTGGCCGGGGATCGAGGCGCGGCTTGAGACGGACGCAAGGACGCAAGGACGCAAAGACGCAAGCTCGAATGACGGGACGGTCTTTCCCTTGCGTCCTCGCGCCGTTGCGTCTTTGCGTCGATTCTCCCTTGGCCAGCTCCTCGCCGCGTCGCTCGTGATGGCCGCGCTTGGCGGCGGCACCGTATGGCTCGCGATGCGTGGCACGAGAGCCGTTTCGTCCCCGTCGCCGGTCGTCGCCGTAGCGCCGTCCGCCGCGCCGGGGGCCCCCCGAACCGCGGACCCCGACACGGCGCAATCGCCGCGCGTTCCGTCCTACCGTCCTTCCGTCGTTCCGGCTTTCCGTCCTTCCGTCGCGCCCGTGCGCTTCGCCGACGCGGATTACGATCGCGCCGTACGCGACCTGGAACGGGTGCTCGAGTCGGGGCGCGGCCGGCTCGACAGCACCACGGTCGCGACGATCGAGCAGAGCCTGCGCCGGATCGATGCGGCGATCGCCGAGGCGCGTGCCGCGATCCAACGCGACCCGGCCAACGCGTATCTAAGTCGTCAGATCGCTTCGAACATGCGGCGCAAGCTCGATCTGCTCCGGGTCGCGGTCAACGCCATCAACGCACGAACCTGACGAGGAGTCCCGAATGTTCCTGCTGCCCACGCTGGTCCTGTTGGCCGCCCAGGCGCCCCAGGCGTACGAGACCGACACGACGATCGCGGTCACCCAGGGCACGCGGCTCAAGCTGGAGAACCAGGGCGGCGACATCGTGGTCCACGCCTGGGAGCGAAATCAGGTCCGGATCCAGGCGAGCCACTCCCGGCGCACCCGCGTGGAGATCCGGCACAGCGGCGCAGTGCTCTCCCTCGAGGCCTCGGCCGAGCGCGGCCCCGCGAACATGGTGGACTATGAGCTCACCGTGCCGGCGTGGATGCCGCTCAGCCTGGGCGGGATGTACGCCACGGTCACGGTCGAGGGGAGCAAGGCGCCGATCACGGTTCAGACGCTCGAGGGCGACATCAACGTCAAGGGCGGCGCCGAGTCGGTGAAGCTGAGCACGACCTCGGGGAAGCTGACGCTCTCCGGGGCCCGCGGGCGGGTCGAGCTCAACAACATCAGCGAGGACATCGAGGCCTCGGACATCCAGGGGGAGCTGATGGCCGAGACGATCAGCGGCGACATCGTGCTCCGCCGGATGGACGCGAAGACGGTGGAAGTCGAGACGGTGAGCGGCGAGCTCTACTACGACGGCCGCATCGTGGACGGGGGGCGCTACTCCCTCCTCACCCACAGCGGCGACATCGCCGTCTCGGTCGCCGAGGGCACCAATGCCACGATCGCCACCGCGATCGGCTCCGGCGACGTCCGGGCCAGCTTCGCGCTCCCCGCGTCCGAGCGCCCCAGCCGGCGGCGGCAGACGTTCCGGCTCGGCAACGGGAGCGCCACCGTCGAGCTCGAGACCTTCAGCGGCGACGTTCAGCTCATGCGGCCCGCCGAGCTCGGCGCGAAGATCGACCGCATCCTCCGCGAGCGCCAGGAGCGGGAGGAGGAGAAGGCCCGGCACAAGCGGGACAAGAAGCCGGACCACGACCGCGACGACGATCACGCGGGGGGCTGAGCCATGCGCGCCACGCTGCTGGTCCTTCCGGGGCTTCTCACCGCGCTTCCGCTCGCCGCCCAGGGCAGGCCCGACTTCGAGTTCCGCCGCGAGCTGGCCCAGGGCAAGCGGTTTCATCTCTCCAACGTCCTCGGCGATGTGCAGGTGAGCGGCGGCGCCGGCCGGACGGTCGAGGTCACCGCGGTCAAGAAGGCGCGCCGCTACGGGGAGCCGGCCGACGTGACGGTCGAGACCATCGAGCTCGACGACGGGGTGGCGCTGTGCGTGCGCTACCCGGCGCAGGGCAGCCGCCGGCCCCCGACCCCAGAGCAGCTCGCCAAGAATCCCTGCAGTTCCGGCAGCTGGGAAGGGGGCGACTGGCACGACCGGGGGCACCGCAACGACACCGAGGTGAGCTTCACCGTGCGGGTGCCCGCCGGCCTCCGCCTCCACCTGGGCACCGTGAGCGGCGATGTGCGGGCCGAGCGGCTCGAGGGCGATCTCGAGCTGCGCAGCGTCTCGGGTGACGTCCGCCTGGCCGGCGGCGCCGGCCCGGCGATTGATCTGGAGACCGTAAGCGGCTCGGTGACGCTGCTCGATATCCGGTCGAAGGACGTCTCGGGTCACACCGTGAGCGGGGAGATCGGCTTCGAGGGCCCCATCCAGGACGGGGGGACCTACGACTTCTCGACCACGAGCGGCGACGTCAGCGTCCGGCTGCCGGCGCGCCCCAACGCCACCCTGTCGGCCGCAACCTTTTCGGGGCGGCTCTCGTCAGACCTTCCGATCACCCCGAACGATTCGCGCCGTCACCGCCGCCGCTACGCCGCGACGTGGGGCTCCGGCTCGGCGCGGCTCGACATGGAGTCGCTCTCGGGAGACCTCTCGATCCGGGTGGCGGATCGTTGAGGGGAGGCTATCAGCTCTCTACCGAACAAGGAGTCCCATGGGCACCCTCCTCCAGGACCTCCGCTACGCCTTCCGCAGTTTCCGCAAGTCGCCGGGCTTCACCTTCACCGCGCTGCTCACCGTGGCGCTCGGCGTCGGCGCCAATACCGCGATTTTCAGCGTGGTGAACGGCGTCCTGCTCCGGCCCCTGCCGCTGGGCGAGCCGGAGCGGGTCGTCCTGGTCGGGCACAACTACACCAAGATCCACCTGGAGACCGGCGTCTCGGCGATCGGGTTCCGGTTCTACCACGACCAGAACCGGGTGTTCGAGAAGAGCGCGGCCTTCACCGGATGGGAAGCGAACCTCGCCAACGGCGGCGCGCCGGAGCGCCTGGTCGGCCAGCGGGCGACGTCGGAATACTTCGCCGCGCTCGGAATCCGCCCCATTCTGGGGCGCGCGTTCACCGCGGACGAGGAGCAAGTCGGGGGCGCGGGGGACAAAGTCGTGATCCTGAGCGAAGCGCTGTGGGCCCGGGATTTCGGCCGCGACCGGGGAATTCTCGGCCGCACCATCGTGGTCAACGGCGAGGCGCACGTGGTGGTCGGCGTGGTTCCCAACGGGTTCCAGTTCGGCGCCGATCCGGTCGCGATCTGGAAGCCGCTCGCCTTCACCCCGGACCAGGTCTCCGGCTGCTGGGGGTGCGAGTGGCTGGGGATGGTGGCGCGGCTCAAGCCGGGGGTCGGCGTGCCGGCCGTCGAGGGCGACCTCGCCCGCATCACCCGCCTGGTCATTGCGATGCCGTCGAGCTTCCGCGACGGCAATTGGCTGCTTTACTCCAAGTCCGCCACCGAGCAGGTGGTGGGCAACGTGCGGCCCGCGCTTCTCGTGCTCATGGGGGCGGTGGCGTTCGTGCTGCTGATCGCCTGCGCCAACCTCGCCAATCTGCTGCTCGCCCGCGCCACCTCGCGGCAGCGCGAGATCGCCATCCGGACGGCGATGGGGGCCGGCCGCGGGCGGCTCGCCCGCCAGCTGCTCACCGAGAGCGTCTTCCTCTCCACGATCGGCGGGGCGGCTGGGCTTCTGCTCGCCTGGGCCGCGGTGCGCGGGCTGGTGGCGAGCAATCCGGTCAACCTGCCCCGCATGGACGCGGTCGGCATTGACGGCCGGGTGCTCGCCTTCACCGGCGGAATCACGATCCTGCTGGGCTTCCTTTTCGGTCTGGCGCCAGCGCTTCAAGCCGCCCGGCCCGCGCTCACCGGGATGCTCAAGGACGGGGTGCGCGCCTCGCATCGCGGCGGGCTCCGCTCGGCGCTCGTGGTCTCCGAGGTGGCGCTCGCGATCGTGCTGCTGATCGGCGCCGGGCTCATGCTCAAGAGCTTCCGGCGCTGGATCGCGGTGGACCCCGGGTTCAAGCCGGACCGGGTGCTCAGCTTCGGCGTCTCGCTCCCCGACGCGACCTACGGCAAAGCCGAGCAGCAGGTCGCCTTCTTCGACCAGCTGCGTCGCGGCCTGGCGGCGCTCCCGGGGGTGGAGGCGGCGGGCGGCAACGTGGCGCTGCCGATGTCGAACAACAACTGGACCCGGAGCTTCCAGGTCGAGGGCTACCAGCCGCCGCCCAACACGTCCGGCCCCTGGGGTGATTTCCGGACGGTGACGCCGGGTTACTTCGAGGCGCTGGGGATCCCGCTCAAGCGGGGCCGCGCCTTCGACGAGACCGACATCGCCGGCGGGCGAAGGGTGGCTGTGGTGGACGAGGTGCTCGCGAAGAAGTATTGGCCGGGGCAGGATCCGATCGGCAAGCGGGTCGGCTTTCAGCGCCGCGACAGCACCGCCTGGCTCGAGATCGTGGGGGTGGTGGGCCACGTGATGCAGAACAGCCCCAGGGACGACGAGCACACCCAGCTCTATCAGCCGTTCGCCCAGGCGCCGTTCACCCAGCTCGGCTTCGTGGTGCGCACTCAGGCCGAGCCGGCCACGCTGGTGCCCGCGATTCGGCGGCTGGTGCTGGAGATCGATCGCCAGCAGCCGATCTACGACGTCAAGGCGATGGACGAGCGGGTATCGGGGTCGTCGGCGCAGCCGCGCTTCCTTTCGCTCCTGCTCGGCCTGTTCGCCGCGCTCGCGGCGACCCTCGCGGCGGTCGGGATCTACGGCGTCATGTCCTACACGGTGGCGCAGCAGACCCGGGAGCTCGGCATCCGGCTGGCGCTGGGCGCCGAGACCGGCAACGTGCTCCGGCTGGTGCTCAACCGCGGGCTGGTGCTCGCGGGCATCGGCGTGGGCATCGGCGTCGCGGGGGCGTTCGCGCTGGCGCGGGTGGTGGCGAGCAAGCTGCTGGAGAAGACGCTCTACCAGACCAACGCCGTGGACCCGGTGATCTTCTCCCTGGTCGCGGGGGGCCTGGTGTTCGTGGCCTTCGCGGCCACCTGGATTCCGGCCCGCCGGGCGACCCGGGTGGACCCGGTGGTGGCGCTTCGCGCCGAGTAGGTCGGGAACTCCTCCAGCAGCACCGGTCTCAACGACTCCGCCGCCCGGGTAATGCGGGCCCGGGCGCGCGGCGGTAGCGAGCTCACCGGGCGGGCGATCAGTCCGCGGAACAGCTCGAAGGTCTCCTCGAGCCGCCGGCGCCCGAGCGCGGTCGCCTCCAACACGCGGCTCCGCGCGTCCTGGGCGCCCGGCCGGCGGCGCAGCAGCCGCCGCCGCACCAGGCCGTCCAGCAGTCGGGTCACCGTCGCGGGAGCCAGGCCCAGGTGCCGTGCCAGCTCGGTCGGGCTCGGAGCGCTCCCCCCGGCCACGGCCGCGACGGCCCGGAATTGCTGGAGCGAAAGCCCGGCCGGGCGGCTCCGGCGCACCTCCTGCCGGGCCAGCCGGGTGACCAGAAATCCGACCTCCATCACCGCGCCGGCGCAGCGAGCCGGGCTGGCAGGCCGCCGGCGGGTCGGCGGTGCGGCATAAATCGGCCGTCCCGCCGGTCCCGTCCCGCGTGCGTGTGTCATTCCGCCCCGTTCCTACGTCCAGAGTAACGATCCGCGCGCCACCCGCGTATGGTCTGTAATACTTCGCTTTTCGAAGTATAATCGCCGGGGGGGGGGTGGACCGATCGTGTATCGCGTGTTTGGAGTCAGGTGGTACGCCGGCCCCGCCGTCGCCGGCCTGCTTCTCGCCGGTGCGTGCGCCCGGCCGCAACCGCCGCCCAGGCGCCCGGTGCCGGTCGCCATCGGGGTCGCGACCCGCGGCCCGGCGCCGGACCTGCGCGTGGCCAACGGCGTGGTCGAACCGCTCAACGCCGTGGCGATCCTTCCGCAGGTGGGCGGCGTCCTCACCGAGGTGCGGTTCAAGGAGGGCGCGGACGTCGCCGCCGGACAGCTCCTCTTCAGGATCGATCCCCGCCCCTACCAGGCGGCCCTTCACCAGGTGGAGGCGGTGCTGAGCAGGGACCAGGCCCAGGCCGATAACGCCGAGCGCTCGGCCGCGCGGTACGCCGCCCTGGTGCAGGACGACTACGTGACCCGGGAGCAGGCCGAGGAGGCGACCGCGACGGCGGCGTCCGCACGGGCGGCTGTGGAGGCCGATCGTGCCGCGGTCGAAGCCGCGCGGCTCAACCTCGAGTACGCGACGATCCGGTCCCCGATCGCCGGACGGACCGGGAGCCTGCTGGTGCGGAGCGGAAACGTGGTGCGGCCCGGCGGGACGCCCCTGGTGACGATCAACCAGTTGCGGCCCATCCGGGTCCGGTTCGCCCTGCCCGAGCGCGACCTGGTCGAGGTGCAACGCTACACCAGCCGGGGCCGGCTCCGGGTGCGCGCGGCCCCCGCCGGCGACGGGCCGTTCGAGGACGGGGTCCTCTCGCTGGTCGAGAACGCAGTGGACACCGCCACCGGCACCGTCGGCCTCAAGGCCGAGTTCCCCAACCGCTCCGGCGTCCTCTGGCCCGGCGAGTTCGTGACGGTGCAGCTCGAGCTCCACGTCGACCCCGACGCCCTCACGGTGCCGACCCAGGCGGTGGTGGTGGGTCAAAGCGGCAGCTATGTCTTCGTGGTGCAGCCGGGTGACTCGATCCGGATGCAGCCGGTCGTCACCGGGCGCACCGTGCAGGACAGGACGGTCATCGAGCGGGGGCTCGACGCCGGGGCGCGGGTCGTCACCGATGGTCAGTCCAGGCTTTTGCCCGGAGCGCGGGTAGAAATCCGCCCGGCAGTCAAGTGAGTTTTACATCGCTCTTCATCCGTCGGCCGGTCATGACCACGCTGGTCATGGCGGCGATCCTGTTCTTCGGCGGGATGGCCTACCAGCGCCTGCCGGTAAGCGACCTTCCGGTGGTGGATTACCCGACGATCACCGTCTCGGCGAGCCTGCCCGGAGCGGGCCCGGAGACCATGGCCTCCGCGGTGGCGACGCCGCTGGAGAAGCAGTTTTCCACCATCGCCGGCATCGACAATATGACCTCGACCAGCGTCCTCGGCTCGACGACGGTCACGATCCAGTTCACCCTCAACCGCGACATCGACGCTGCCGCGCAGGACGTCCAGTCGGCCATCGCGAAGACCCTCCGGGATCTCCCCCCCGGCATGGTGCCGCCCTCGATGCAGAAGTCCAACCCGGCGGACTCTCCGATCCTGTATCTCGCGCTGGTCTCGAGCAGCCTGCCGCTGTCCCAGCTCGACGAGTACGGGGAGACGCTGATGGCCCAGCGGATCTCCACGGTGAGCGGCGTGGCGCAAGTGTCGGTCTTCGGATCGCAGAAGTACGCCACCCGGATCCGGCTCGATCCCCGCGCGCTCGCCAGCAGGGGCCTCGGCGTGGACGAGGTGGCGGCCGCGGTCGCGAGCGGCAACGTCAACCTGCCGAGCGGCGTGCTGTGGGGCCCCAACCGGGCGTACACTGTCGAGGCGGACGGCCAGCTCCACACCGCGGCGGAGTTCGGCCAGCTGGTCGTCGCCTACCGGAACGGCGCCCCGGTTCGCCTCGCCGACGTGGGCCGGGTGCTGGACGACGTGCAGAACAACCGGGTCGCCTCCTGGTACAACGGCGCTCGCACGATCACCCTGGCGATTCAGCGCCAGCCCGGCACGAACACGGTGGCGGTCGCGGCGGCGGTCAAGGCGCTCTTGCCGGCGCTCGAGGCGCAGCTGCCCCCCTCGGTCAAGGTCAACGTGTTCTACGACCGATCGGTGGGCATCCAGCAGTCGGTCCACGACGTCAAGGGGACGCTGCTGCTCACCCTGGTACTCGTGGTGCTGGTGATCTTCCTCTTCCTCCGGAACGTGTCGGCCACGGTGATCCCGAGCCTCGCGCTTCCGATGTCGCTGGTGGGCACCTTCGGCGTGATGTGGGGGCTGGGCTACAGCCTCGACAACCTGTCCCTTATGGCGCTTACCCTCGCGGTCGGGTTCGTAGTGGACGACGCCATCGTGATGCTGGAGAACATCGTCCGCCACATGGAGATGAAGAAGGCCCCGATGCAGGCCGCCTTCGACGGGGCGTCGCAGATCGGCTTCACGATTCTCTCCATGACGCTCTCCCTCACTGCCGTGTTCATCCCGCTCCTCTTCATGGGAGGCATCATTGGCAGGCTGTTTCACGAGTTCGCCGTGACGATCGGGGTGGCGATCCTGGTGTCGGGGTTCATCTCGCTCACCCTGACCCCGATGCTCTGCAGCCGCTTCCTCCGGTCCGGCCTCCACGGCGGCGGCGCCCGGCACAGCCCACTCTTCGACGCCTTCGAGCGGGGCTACCAGGCGGTGCTCGCGGCCTACGCCAGGAGCCTCGCCTGGGTCATGGACCACCGGCCGGCCACCATGGTCATCTCGGCGGTGTCGCTGCTGGGCACGGTGGTGCTCTTCCGGGTGGTGCCCAAGGGCTTCATCCCGAGCGAGGATTCGGGGCGGCTCTCCGGGGTGACCGAGACGGCGCAGGGCACTTCCTACGACGCCATGGTGGCCCACCAGCAGGCGGTGGCCGCGGTCCTCGCCAAGGACCCGTACGTGGCCGTGGTGAGCTCCAACGTGGGGCAGGGCGGGGGCATCACGACCAACAACCAGGGCCGGGTGGTGCTGACCCTCACGCCCCGAGGCACGCGGCCCAGCGCGGACGAAGTGCTGCGCGAGCTGACCCGGAAGGTCTCCACCATCGCCGGGGCCAGCGTCTTTCTCCAGAACCCGCCCCCGATCAACGTCGGCGGCCGCAGCGCCAAGAGCCAGTACCAGTACTCGATCCAGAGCGCCGACCTCGCCGCGCTCTACGCTGGCGCCAACGCCATGCTGGCGAAGATGCAGGCCCTGCCCGGCCTCGCGGACGTGACCAGCGACCTCCAGGTGACGAACCCCGAGGTCTCCGTCACCATCGACCGGGACCGCGCCTCGGCGCTGGGCGTCACCGCGGGACAGATCGAGAGCGCGCTCTACGACGCCTACGGCTCCCGTCAGGTCTCCACCATCTACACCCCGACCAACGAATACTGGGTCATCATGGAGGTCCTGCCCGAGTACCAGCAGGATCCGAACGCGCTCGACCTGCTCTACATTCGTTCCCAGACCGGAGCGCTGGTCCCGCTCGCTGCGGTGACGAAGCGGGAACGGACCGCGGGCCCGCTCACCGTCTCCCACACCGGGCAGCTTCCCTCGGTGACCATCTCCTTCAACCTGCGGCCCGGCGCCGCCCTGGGCGACGCGGTAACGGCGATCCAGGAGCTGGCCCGCACCACCCTCCCCGCCGGGCTCACCGCCGGCTTCTACGGCTCGGCCCAGGTGTTCCAGGACAGCCAGCGCGGCCTCCTGGCGCTCCTCATCATCGCGGTGTTCGTGATCTACATCGTGCTGGGGATCCTGTACGAGAGCTTCATCCACCCGCTCACCATTCTGTCGGGTGTCCCGTTCGCCGCGTTCGGCGCCCTGCTCACGCTGCTCGTCTTCCGGGTGGAGCTCAGCATCTACGCCTTTGTCGGCATCATCATGCTGGTGGGGCTGGTCAAGAAGAACGCCATCATGATGATCGACTTCGCGGTCGAGGCGGAGCAGCGGGAGGGGTGGTCGGCGCGCCGGGCGATCCTCGACGCCTGCCGAGTGCGTTTCCGCCCCATCATGATGACCACCATGGCGGCGCTGGTGGGCACCCTGCCGATCGCCTTGGGCAGCGGGGTGGGGGCCGAATCGCGTCGGCCGCTGGGCATCGCGGTGGTGGGGGGCCTCGCGTTTTCGCAGCTGATCACGCTGTACGTCACCCCGGTGGTCTACACCTATCTCGACCAGCTGCAGCACCGGTTCGCGCGCAGGCCGGTCGGGGCGGGGGAGGGGGTCGTCGCTGCGGCGTCCCGCGCCCCTGGGGCCGATGTCTAGGGGTCGGGGGTCAGGGCGAATTGGCCCGCAGAGGGTGTAGCACGCACTAACTTCAGTAGCGCTCGAACCGGTACGCCAGCTCCGGGCCCCCGCTCCCTTCGTACGCGAGTTGACCGACCAGCAGCGCGAACGGCTCGGTGTACCGGGCGATCCGTAATGGTCCGGCGTCCAGCGGATCGAAGCCCACGTCGCGAATCAGCTCGGCGGCCACGGCTTTGCCCCTGCTGTCATCGCCGCAGTACAGCAGACTCGGCCGACCGGCCTTGCGTCTGGCGTCGTATACGCCGAACAGCACTTCGCTGGGCACGGTGTTGAAGGCGGAAACGACCCGCGCCTTCGGAACCCTCTTCGCAAGCGCCTCCGCGCCCGAGGAGGTGTGCGCGACGACGAGTCCGGTATCATCGGCATTCATCGGCAGCGAGCAGCTGACGATCACCTTGCCCGACAGGTCGCCTGCCTGACTCAACGCGTCGTCCATCCGGGACCAGTGCACGGCGAGGAGGAGAGCGTCCGCTTCCTGAGCGGCCTCTCGCGGTGTGCCCGCCCGCGCTTTCCCTTTGGCATCCCGCGCGAGCTTCTTCAGCTTCTGCTCGCTGCGGGCGTAGCTGAATACCACCTCATGCCCCGCGCGCGCGAAGATCGTTCCGAGCTTGCCGCCCATCAATCCCGAACCCAGAATGCCGATGCGCATGCTTGCGGGCCTCCTCAGGCGATGTCTGAACCAACGACGTCCGGGTCACCGGTCGATCAACCGTTGCGTGGCTTCGGAGTACCGCGCCCCGTGCACCGTGAGCTGGTCGGCGGTGCGGGCGATCTCCCGGAGATCGTCCGCGGTGAGCTCTACGGTCGCCCCGCCCAGGTTCTCTTCCAGGCGGTGCGGCTTCCTGGTCCCCGGAATCGGAACGATCCACGGCTTCTGCGCCAGCAACCAGGCGAGGGCAATCTGCGCCGGCGTCGCGTGCTTCGCCGCTCCGACCCTCTTCACCAGGTCCACCAGGGCCTGGTTCTCCTTCCGGTTCTCCGCCGCGAAGCGGGGGACGGTGTTCCGGAAGTCGGAGCTGTCGAACGTCGTGTTCTCGTCGATCTTGCCCGTGAGGAAGCCTCTGCCGAGCGGACTGAAGGGCACGAAACCGATCCCGAGTGCCTCGAGCGTCGGCAGGATGTCCGCTTCGGGCTCTCTCCACCAGAGCGAGTATTCGCTCTGGAGGGCCGTGACCGGCTGGACCGCATGCGCCCGGCGGATCGTCCGGACGCCCGCCTCGGATAGTCCGAAGTGCCTGACCTTGCCTTGCTCGATCAGCTGCTTCACCGCTCCGGCCACATCCTCGATCGGCACCTCCGGGTCGACGCGGTGCTGGTAGAAGAGGTCGATGGCGTCCACCCTGAGCCGCTTGAGCGACGCCTCGGCGACCTCCCTGATGTGCCCCGGCCGGCTGTCGACGCCGATCTGCTTTGCGTCGGGGCCGAACTTGAATCCGAACTTGGTGGCGATCACCACCTGATCGCGGAAGGGAGCGAGCGCTTCGCCCACGAGCTCCTCGTTGGTGAACGGGCCGTACGCTTCCGCGGTGTCGAAGAACGTGATCCCGCGCTCGACGGCCGAGCGGATCAGGGAGATCATCTCCCGCTTGTCGGCGGCCGGGCCGTAGCCGAAGCTCATGCCCATGCAGCCGAGCCCGAGAGCCGAGACCTCCAGGTCGCTGGTGCCAAGTTTGCGCTTCTGCATGGCGATCTATCTCGCGCTTCCGGCGGGCTCGAGCTCGTCGAAAGCGAGGGAGGTCGAGAGGTCGCGGTAGGCGTCGATCTGCGCCTGAAGATCGGCCACCTTCCGCTCGGCGAGGGCGATCGCGTCGGCGCCGGCGATGAAGCGACGAGGCGGCGGCTCCTCGCCGGCGATCGCGACCAGCGTCCGCGCGAGCCTGGCCGGGTCGCCGGGCTGCTGGCCGTTCTGCGCCGCCCACCACTTGAGCTGCTCCGCCCTGCGGTGGGCGTAGTCCTCAACGGACCGGTCGGCAAAGGTCATCGACTCCTTCGTGAGGAGCTCGGTGCGGAAGAACCCCGGGTTGACGATGGTGGTGGTAATGCCCAACGGCGCGACCTCCTGGTGCAGCGACTCCATCCAGCCCTCCAGACCGAACTTCGACGCGGCGTAGGCGGAACAGAACTCGAAGCCAAGGAGTCCCGCGCCCGACGAGATCGAGATGATGTGGCCCGAGCGCTGCTTGCGCATGACGGGCAGGACCGCGCGGGTGACGTTCATCGGGCCGAGGAGGCTCGTTGCCAGCTGCCGCTCGACCTGCTCCGGCGTCAGCTCCTCGAAGTAGCCCGCATGAAAGGTACCGGCGTTGTTGACCAGCACGTCGATGCGGCCGAACCGGTCGACCGCCGCCCGCACCGCGGCCTCGGCAT
>DASYRI010000194.1:0-3315 GCA_036004545.1 Gemmatimonadales bacterium | reverse complement strand
GTTCTCCAAGTCTATCCCGGCTCCTGGCTCCAGGGCCTCGACGTGCCGCAGCTGCTCGGCTACCACGGCCAGGAGCCGAACACCTTCGACGAGCTGGTGGGAGGGAAGAACGTCTGGACCAACCAGGTCAACCCGGTGGTGCTCCGGCTCTTCGCGGTCCGCTACATCACGCTGCGCTCCGCTCAGGACGTCCCCGGCTACCACAAGGTGATGGACTCCACGCCCGTCACGCCCGGGGGGACGGCCGCCCTCTACGAAGCCGACTCGGTGCCCCCATGGGTACGCCTGATGGCCGGCGCGGTGAAGGTGCCCGACGCCCAGGGCGCCGAGGTGGTGGCGGATCCGCGGTTCCCGGGGCTCGACATCGCGGTCTATCCCGAATCGGCGCCGGTGGCGCCAGTGGACCTCGGCGGGAAGGTTCCAGCCCCGCCGACGGCCAGCGCCAGCGTCGCGACGTGGGAGCCGGGCATGATCCGCGTCGCAATTCAGGGCGGGGACACCCGGCCCCTCTACCTCGTCATCGCCGAGAACTGGTACAAGGACTGGACGGCCTCGGTGGACGGGAAGCCAGCGCCGGTGCTCCGCGCCCAGCACACCCTCCTCTCCGTCGAGCTGCCCCCGGGGGCCCGGGAGGTGAGGTTCACCTTCCGCTCCCCTGCCTACGAGCGCGGCCGGCTGGTGTCGCTGGCTTCACTGGTGCTGATCGGAGCCGTCATACTGGCCCCGCGCCTCCGGAGGCGCCGCGGCGCCGATGGCTGACCGTTTCCTGGTGATCCTCCCGACCTTCAACGAGAGCGAGAACCTGTCGAGGATCGTCCCCCAGATCCTGGCGCAGGACGGCCGGCTCGACGTCCTGGTCGTGGACGACAGCTCTCCCGACGGCACCGGAAGGCTGGCCGACGAGCTCGCCGCGGCCAACCCCCGGGTGCACGTCCTCCATCGGGAGCAGAAGTCCGGGCTGGGCCGGGCCTACCTGGCCGGGTTCGCGTGGGCCCTCGAGGCAGGGTATGACCTGGTCTGCGAGATGGACGCGGACTTCTCCCACGACCCGAAGTTCCTGCACGACCTCATCGGGGCAGCCGAGGCCGGCGCGGACCTGGTCATAGGCTCACGGTACAAGACCGGGGTCAACGTCATCAACTGGCCCATGTCCCGGCTGCTGCTCTCCTACTTCGCCAACGGGTACGCCCGCTGGGTCACCGGGATGCCGCTGGCCGACGCCACCGCCGGCTTCAAGTGTTTTCGCAGGTCCGTGCTTGAGGGGATTCCACTGCGAGAGGTGAAATCGAATGGATACGCCTTCCAGATCGAGATGAACTTTCGCGCCTGGCGAAAGAAGTTCCGGTTGGTCGAAGTCCCGATTGTGTTCACCGATCGAGTCGAGGGCCGGAGCAAAATGAATCGCAAGATCGTCCGGGAAGGAGTGTGGGTGGTGTGGTGGCTCCGCCTGGCGAGCCTCTTCGGCCGGCTATGACGGGCACCCGCTTCTTCAAGATGACCGGCTCGGGAAACGACTTCGTTATCGTGGACGGCCGGAAGTACCCCATGGATTCCTGGTCAGTCGACGCGATCCGCCAGGCCTGTGACCGGCGCACCGGGGTAGGAGGCGACGGGCTCGTCGTGCTGACGCCGGAGGGGCCCGACGGAGGGGGGGTCCGGATGGTCTACTTCAATGCCGACGGCTCCCGGGCCGGGATGTGCGGCAACGCGGCCCTCTGCAGCACCCGGCTGGCCGCCAGGCTGGGGCTCGCGCCCGCCACGGGCATGCTCCTCCACACCGACGCCGGCATCCTCAAGACCCGCTGCGTGGGGCCGGGGTGGTCCGCTGAGCTCCTGCTTCCCGGGTTCCCGTTGCCGGAAGACGTCGGTCTGCCGCCGGCTCCCGGTGAGCGCTGGATGGTCAGCTGTACGGTCGGAGTGCCTCACCTGGTGGTGCTCGTGGAGGAGGTGGCGGCGGTGGACGTGGCGGGCCGGGGACGCGCGCTTCGGGAGGATCCAGCATTCGCCCCGGACGGGGTCAACGTGAACTTCGTGGGCCGCGTGGCGGCCGGGTCCGGGACCGAGTCCGGGTGGCGGCTCCGAACCTATGAACGGGGGATCGAAGGGGAGACGCTGGCCTGCGGGACCGGGACCGTGGCGGCCGCCTTCGCCCTGTGCGCCCGGGGCCTCGACCGGCTCCCGGTCCGAATCGCCTCGTGGGGAGGCAACGACTTTTCTGTAGCCGGCAGGATCGAGGGTTCCCGGGCCGCGGAGCCATGGCTTTGCGGTGAAGGGCGGCTGGTGTTCGAGGGGACGCTGGTGAAAGAGGTCTAGGACCAACCCCGTAACTCCCAGTCAAACAAGATGATGAGCGGATTGCCCACAGGGTGGACCCCTCGACTTTCCACAGTTGTCCACGTACTAACTTAACATAATACATCTTATACGTACTTTGAACCGGCCCGAGAAGACCAGCAAAACCAGCCGGCCCTGGGGCGAAACCAGCGGGCCCAGCCCCATCGGAAACGACCGAGGCCCGAAGCGCCTTACCCCGGGCCTCACCCGCCGATTCAAGCGCTCCAGGACGCCCTGGAGGGCCTACATCGCCCCGCGAGTTTCCTCGGCCAGCCGCACCTGGGCCTCCGCCACGCCGGGCGTCTCCTTGTCGAACTTGCTGACGATCCCGCGCAGGACGTCCTGGGACTGTTTTTCCTTCCCTGCCAGCCGCCAGGCGCGCGCGGCGGCCAGGAGGGCATCCACCTTCCGGTAGTCCTCGGGCGCCAGCTCGGCGGACCGGGTGTACGCCTGGGCCGCCTCATCGAACTTCTTGAGGTTCTCCAGCCCGACCCCCAGGAGGTACGACGCTCCGGCGGCATAGAACGCGGGTGGATTCCGTGCGATGAACTTCCGGAGCTCGTCCGCGGCGATCTGAGTCTGCCCGGAGGCCAGCCGGACCGAATTCAGCTCCAGCTGCGCCTCGAGCGCGGCGTCGGTACCGCCGTAGTTCTGCGCGACGCGCTGGAATTCCGCGGCGGCCCCCGGGAGGTTGCCCGCCTCGAACGCTGCCCGGGCCCGGTCCAGGGCGTCGGCGGCTGCGGTCGCTTTGCGCCGGGCGGTTTCGGTGTAGAGCCATCCCCCGAGCACCAGCACGGCGATCGCGCCCGCCCCGTACGCCAGGAGCTTGCGGTTCCGTTCGAGCCAGGTGAAAACCGCCGACGGCTCCTCGCTCTTCGGAGGAGCTGTGGTGGTCGGTTTCACGGTTGATGCCATCTGCATCCTTGCGATCGGGGCTCGGGTCTCGAGTGCCCCCGGGGCGACTCGAACGCCCGGCCAACG
>DASYRI010000193.1:0-30266 GCA_036004545.1 Gemmatimonadales bacterium | reverse complement strand
GGCTTCGATCTGGTAATCGACGGGGGCGCGGCGGCTAATGAGTACCGTGAGGAGCTGGTCGCGCGACGGATCCCGGTGGTGCTGGGGCAGGTCTCCCATCCCTACGTGAGCAACGAGGAGATCCCCGACCGGCAGGACTATCCGGCGGTGGATGAGCGGAATCCGGCGCGGCTCACCGCCGCCGGCATCAAGGTGGCCATCGCCTCCTTCAGCCGCTCCTTCGGCAGCCTGGCGCCGGCCGGAACCGGGAAATGGCTGCTGATCGACGCCGCGATCGCCGGGGGCTACGGCATGTCGGACGAGGACATCCTGAAGGCCATCACCCTCCACCCGGCGGAGATCCTCGGCGTCGCGGACCGGGTGGGCAGCCTCGCGCCCGGCAAAGACGCCGACGTGATCGTGCTCGACGGCCCACCGCTCAGCGTGAAGACCTGGGTGGAGCGGGTCTATGTGAACGGAGAACTCGTCTATCAGAAGGGGAAGTAGAGAACCCTGCACCTCGGTCATGTCGGTTTACCGCGCTGAAGTCATCGGCAGCCTGCTTCGGCCGGCCACTCTGCTTCAGGCTCGGGGCGAGCACCAGGCCGGACGTTTGTCCGACCTGGAGTTCAAGGCGATCGAGGACCGGGCGGTGAACCAGTGCATCGCCATCCAGGAGATCGCCGGGGTCGACGTGGTCACCGACGGGGAAATGCGCCGGAACGTCTTCGCCAGCCAGCTGGCGCAATCGGTCGAAGGGTTCGGCTCGGTGCAGGGCAACACGGTGGACTGGTTCACCCTGGAGGGGAAGAAGGAGACCAGCCCCGTCACCGTGGGCCTGGTGGGCAGGATGAAGCGCAAGCGGCACTTGAGCTCCGAGGAGTTCGTCTATCTGCGGTCGCGCACCACCCGGCCCACCAAGATGACCCTCCCCAGCCCCACGATGTACGCCTACTACTGGCTCCCCGGGGTCAGCGAAGCGGCCTATCCCTCGGCCGGGGCGTACCTGGACGACGTGTGCGACATCCTGCGCGACGAAGTCCGGGAGCTGACCCGGCTGGGCTGCGACTACATCCAGTTCGACGCGCCCGAGTTCGGCATGATCCTGGACCCGCACCAGCAGGAGTGGTTCGCCCGGAAGGGGTTCGATGCCCGGCGGCTGGTGCACGACGGCATCGACATGATGAACGCCATCATGCAGGGCTATGAGGACCGGGTGACCTTCGGGCTGCACGTCTGCCGGGGGAACGACGCCACCCGCTACATGGCCAAGGGGAGCTACGCCGCGATCGCCGAGGAGATCCTGCGGCGCACCCATGCGAGCGTGCTGCTGCTGGAGTACGACGACGAGCGGAGCGGCGACTTCTCCCCGCTCAAGCTGACCGCGGAAGACAAGACCGTGGTGCTGGGCCTGGTCACCACCAAGCGGCCGCTGGAGGAGGCCGAGGAGGAGCTCAGGGCCCGGATCCGGGAGGCCGCCAGGTACCTCCCGCTCGAGCGGCTGGCCCTGAGCACCCAGTGCGGATTCGCGTCCGTGGCCCGGGGGAACAGCATTCCCTTCGAGCTGCAGGACCGGAAGCTCAATCTGGTGGCGCGGGTGGCGCGACAGGTCTGGGGGTAAAATGTGCGCTGCTCCTGTCAGGGCGCCCGGAAGGTCCAGCCGGCCAGCAGGTAAATCGTCCGGTTCTTCACGTCATTCCTCGTGCCGGACGAGTTATCCCCGATCTTGGAGAGGCCCAGGTCATAGCGCACGTCCACAATCGCGCGCCCGATATCCACGCCACCGCCGAAGACCACGCTGAAGTCGGTGCTCTTGAGCTTGACGTCTATACCTGAATCGTCGCAACCGCCCGAGAGTGAGTTGCTGCCCTGGGTGAATTTCGCGTGGCATCCCGACTTGAACGCGAGCGCCGGACCGGCATAGACGTGCGGGCTCACGATGCTGCTGCCCTTCACGGGCATCCGGAGCTTGGCGAGGACGGGGACCTCGAAATAGGGCACCTTGATCTTCCCGATGATTTCCCCACCTGGGTCGGCGGTGCTTGTCTTGGCACCCTTCTGGACGTAGAGCGCCTCCGGCTCGATCGCGAAGCCCGGGGTCAGCTGAAGCCCCACGAATCCCCCGACTCCGAAGCCGGTGTACGATCCGTTGATGTCGGTGGCGTCCGGTCCGCCTGGCTTGTCGAAGGAGGCGCCGCCGAACACCCCGAAATGCACCTTCACGGGGCCGTGCTGAGCGACTGCGGCCGAGCTCATCGCGAGAGTCAGAACAAAACCGGAAACCACGACGCGTTGAAATCTCATTTGAGCCTCCTTGACGTGAGAATCCTGCGGCGTGCACTTGCCCGGCGGCGTGCCGAGCACCCCGGATGAGAACATCTTCACGAGGCGAGGTGGCTTGACACGGGCGGGAGAAACTACCCCGCAACTCCGGTTCCGGCTACCCGCGCGCCCATCGGGATGTCGAAGGCCTGCTGTCAGGGCGCCCGGAAGCTCCACCCGGCAAGCAGGTAAAACGTCCGGTGCTTGATGTCGTTGTTCTCGGTAGAGCCATCGATCCGGGTGAGCCCCAGATCGTACCGGAGATCGATGATCGCCCGGCCGACATCTACCCCGCCGCCGAAGGTGAGGCTGAAATCGGTGCGCTTCACCTCGGTCGGGTCCGTACCCTCGTCGCAGTTCCGGGTGACGGTGGTGGTGCCGTCCGAGACTCTGGCCTTGCACCCGGTGCGGAACCCCACCGCGGGGCCGGCGTAGACGTGGGGGCTCAGGATGCTGCTGCCCTTCGCCGGAATGCCGAACTTGAGGAGCACCGGGACCCCGACGTACGGCAGCCTGAGGGTGCCGGTTGTACCCGTTTCCACGATCTTCGCGCCCTTGTGCACGTAGGACAGTTCCGGCTGGATCGCGAAGCTTGGGCTCAGGTGAAGGGCGGCGAAGGCGCCCACGATCCACCCGGTGTAGGTCCCGTTGATGTTGCTCGCGTCCGCTCCCCCAGGCTTGTCGAACGCGGCCCCGCCCAGTACGCCGAAGTGCACGGCCCGGGAGGCGTTCTGCGCAAACGCCCCCGAGGCGGCGGTCAGGCACAGGACGAGGGCCGGCACTACGGTGCGACTGGATCTCATGGGAAGCTCCGGTGGGTGAGGGCCCTACGGGGCTCGCGCACGCTGCGTCGTTCCCGCCGCCCCGACTCCTGCTGCTTCGACGGTTCCGTGCCGGGAACCTCACGCCGCCGGGCGATTCCTGCAAGCGCCCCCGAAAACAAACGACCCCGCCCGAAGGCGGGGCCGCTCGAACCCAGGCAGGGAGCCGTGGGTTTATTGGGTGGGGCCGGGGAAGGAGAGCCAAAGGAGGCTCGGAGAAAGGGCAACCCCACCCAGTTCTTTTGCTCTGCTTCGATCAGTGATCGCGGTTGTCCCGGTCCTGACGCCAGTCGCGGTTGTAGCGGTCGTCGCGGTTGTAGCGGTCGTCGCGGTCGTACCGGTCGTCGCGGTCGTAGCGCCTGCCACCGTCGTACCGGTCGTCGTCGTAATACGACTCGTCGTCGTCGAACCGGTAGAAGCGGCCGTCCTGCTCGTAGGCCCGGATCTCCTCCAGCCCCGGGCGGAACCGATCGTAGTAGCAGTCATCGCGCCGGTCGTAATAGACCACGACGATCCGGGCCCCGCGGTCGAACCGCTTGTACCAGTCTCTGCGCCAGTGATCGTAGTCCCGGCGCCAACGCTCCCACTCCTTGCGCTGGTGCTTGTCGTAGGCCCACCGGCGGTCGAACCCGCGGCCGAAGCGAATCCGCTCGACGTACACCCGGCGGTAGGGTGCGATCAGGACCGGGCGGGGCCGGCGATAAGCGTAGGGGTCGTTGATGATGACCCGGCCGGCGACCGGGCCGCTGCCAAACCTGACGTCGGCGCTCACCTGCTGCGCATCCGACTTGGCGGCCGTAAACAGCGAGCCGAACAGCAGTGAGCCTGCCAACAGATTGAAGCGTGTCACGGTGTCCTCCAGGGGTAAGGTGCTGCACCACTGGGAGGGGTAATGGCGAACCTCGTGCCAGCACGCAAGTGCCTCTCCCGCAACGACATCGCGCGGCGTCCGGCCTCCGATCGTCCTCCAGGACGGACAGCCAGCGCCGGTTTCCGGGACACCCGGAGAGGGGACCCGCGGGTATATATTCGGCGCCGGACCTCCTCCCCCCCAACTTCGCCCGCGGAGGCCAAGGATTCGTGCCGCGCTCGTACAAGGTGTCGGTCTGCAAGGAGTATCTGAGCTTCTCCTCCGCTCACTTCATCACCCTGTCCGGCCACCAGTGCGAGTCGCTCCACGGCCATAATTACCGGGTCGGAGTCACCGTCCTGGGCGGACTCGATCCCGAATGCGGGTTCGTGGTGGACTTCGCCGTGCTCAAGCGTATCGTGCGGCCCTACGTCCAGGCGATGGACCACCGGGTCCTCCTCCCCACGGCGAACCCCAAACTGACCCTTCGGGACGAGGGCGACCGACTCCTGGTGGAATACCTCGGCGCGCCGTGCTACGTCTTCCCGCGCTCCAATTGCGCGCTGCTCCCCATCGCCAACACGACGGCCGAGATGATCGCCGAGTACCTGGCCGGACTGGTTCGGGATGACCTGCGGAAGGAACGCCTCGCCAATCTCGAGGCGATCGAAGTGGAAGTGGAGGAGAGCGTCGGGCAGTCTGGTTTTTACAAACTAGGATTCATCGAGTAGGAAGTAGGGAGTAGGGCACTACCCCTACTCCCTACTCCCTATTCGCTACTCCCTATTCGTTACTCCCTGACGAACGGCTTGGCCGGACCCGTCAGGCTGCTTCCCGGCGGCGGCCTCCAGGTGACCTGAGCCTCGATCAGCGCAGCCACCTCGAAGTCCTTGGCCGTGATCCCGCCGGCGCTGTGGGTGGAGAGCGCCACCGCCACGCCGGGCCAGGTGACGGTGAGGTCGGCGTGGTGGTCGGCGGCCTCGCAGAGGAACGCGATGGCGTTCGCCACCAGCATCGTCCCCCGCCAGCCGTCGGTCTGGTAGGTCCGCCGGATCGCCCCGTCACGAAGCTCCCAGCGGGGCAGCGCCGCGAGCCTCCCGCGGAGTTCCTGCTCGGACAGCGCGGAATCCTTCCCCATCATATCACCCCCTCCTCGCTCCTCGCTGACTCCTAGTCTCCAAGACTGATCCCGAGATTCCGCGCCGTCAGGATGATCCCGCTGTCCACCGGGACCAGCTTGTTCCGGCCGATGATTTCCGAGAGCGGCACCCGCAGGACGTTGGGCGGGCGGTACACCACGCAGGAGCCGAAGTCCTTGGCGGCGATGGCGCGCACCGCGGCGGAGCCGAACCGGAGCGCGAGCAGGCGATCGAAGGTGGTGGGCGAGCCCCCGCGCTGGAGATGGCCGAGCACCAGGCTTCGGGTCTCCTTGCCGGTCCGCCGTCCGATCTCCTCCGCCACTTCCTGGGCAATCCCGCCGAGCCGTTCCGGCGTGCCGGCCCGGGCCTCCTCGCGCAGCACCGGCCCCCGGCCCCTGGGCCGCGCCCCTTCGGCCACCACCACGATGGAGAAGCGCCGGCCCCGCTGCTCCCGCTCCAGGATCTTCCCGCACACCTTGTCGATGTCGAAGGGGATTTCGGGAATCAGGATGACGTCGGCGCTTCCGGAGAGTCCGCTGTGCAACGCGATCCAGCCCGAGTACCGCCCCATCAGCTCGATCACGAAGACCCGGTCGTGGCTTTCGGCGGTGGTGTGGATCTTGTCGAGTGCGTCGGTCGCCGTGCTCACCGCGGTGTCGAAACCGAAGCTGGATTCGGTGCCGGAGACGTCGTTGTCGATGGTCTTGGGCACCCCGACGACCGGAATCCCCTTGCAGAAGAGCCGATGGGCGATGGCCAGGCTCCCGTCGCCGCCGATCGCCACGAGGGCGTCGAGGTGGTGCTGGTGGAAGGCGTGGATCAGGTCGTCGGAGCGGTCCTCCTGGATGATCCCGCCGTCCTGGTGCATGGTCGGCCAGCGGAACGGGTCGCCGCGATTGGTGGTGCCGAGGATGGTGCCGCCCAGGTGGGTGATGCCGCGCACCTGGTCGGGCCCCAGGGGCATCAGCCCCAGTCCGGAGCCGCCGCGACGGCGCTCCGGACCGGTCCACCGCTCCCCGCTCCGGTCCACCCGGGGGAAGAGCCCGTCATAGCCGCGATGGATGCCGACCGTCTCCCAACCATTCTGGTAGGCGGAGAGGACGACGGCGCGGATCACGGCGTTGAGGCCGGGGGCGTCACCGCCGCCGGTGGAGATCGCGATTCGCACCCTTCAGCGCTCGCGCTGGATCAACCGGAGCACCTCTCCCGGCTGGGCGTGGCGCCCCACCTGCTTCTTGGAGAACACGAGCTCCCCATCCAGCGTCACGTCAAACACTCCGCCCGAGGAGGGAACCAGCTCGACCTGCGCCTCGGGGAACTCACGCCGGACCTCCGCCGCCAGACCGGCGGCGCGGGGCTCGTAGTTTCAAACGACGCAATAGCTGATGCCGACCTTCATTCCGGCCTCGTTTCCGCCTCGGAGGCGAACCGGTGGAATCCTAGTCCCCCGTCGGATGATGGCAAGGGACCTGTTAGGTTGCAGGTATGCTCAGTGCCCTCGTCTCCGCGTTCGCCGCAGCCGCATGCCCCGCGCAGCCCCCGCCCCGCCCCATCCACGGGATCTACGTCAATGCCTGGTCGTTTGGGAGCCGGCGGTTCCAGGACCTGGTCCGCCTGGCTGACTCGACCGACATCAACGCCTTCGTGATTGATATCAAGGACGACACCGGGTACCTGACCTACCGCTCCAACGTGCCGACCGCGATGGCGATCGGCGCCAACCGCCAGCTCCGGGCCGCGGATGCGGCCGCGCGCCTGGCCGTGCTCAAGGCGCGGGGCATCCGCCCCATCGCCCGGATCGTGGTGGCGAAGGACCCGCTGCTGGCGGAGAAGAAGCCGGAATGGTCGGTCCGGAACACCGGCGGCGGCCTGTGGACCGACCGCAAGGGCACCCACTGGGTGGACGCCTTCAACGATTCGGTCTGGGTGTACGCGGGGCAGCTCGCGGCCGAGGCGGTGGCGATGGGCTTCGAGGAGATCCAGTACGACTACGTCCGGTTTCCCGACGAGCCCAAGCATCGGTTGGCGACCGCGGTGTTTCCTGGGCGGCACCAAGGCGAGAGCAGCCGGGAGGGCGTGGCGCGGAACCTCGGGTTGCTCGCCGAACGAACCCGGGCGCTCAAGGTCCCGTTCACGATTGACGTGTTCGGCCTGACCACGACCGCCGACGGCGACATGGGCATCGGGCAGAACTGGGAAGACCTCATCTCGGTAGCCGACGTGGTGCTCCCGATGGTCTATCCGAGCCACTACGGGCGCGGAGTCTACGGCGTCGCCCGCCCGAACTCGGCGCCCTATCTCATGGTCCGGCGCGCGCTGGAGGACGGACTCCGCCGGGCCAAGGCCCTTGCCCCGCGGAAGACCGCCGAAATCCGCCCCTACCTGCAGGCGTTCACCCTGGGCCGGCCCAGGTACACCGGCTTCCACGTTCGGGAGCAGGTCCGGGCCGCCCTGGACCTGGGAGTGGTGTCCTGGGTTCTCTGGAACCCGCGTTCGGCCTACCAGCGCTCCTACTTTACGGCGGACAAGCCGCTGGCGGACCGGTTGGGCACCGGCGAATTGCCACGGTGAGACGGCTCCGGGCTCCCGGCGGCCTCGCCAGGTGAGCCCGCTGCTACGCACGGTGATTCTCTCCCTCCTCCTGCCGGGGGGAGTCGCGGCACAGAGCGCCTCCCGGCCGGGGACTCTCGCCCGGCGCACCGGCACCTTCAAGGACGCCCGACTCCTGGAGAGCTCCGGGGTGGTCGCGAGTCGCCGGCACCCCGGGCACCTCTGGACCATGAATGATTCGGGTGGAGATGCCGTCCTTTTTCTCACCGACACGGCGGGGAGGGCGCTCGCCAGATTCTCGGTACCGGGCGCGGTGAATGTCGACTGGGAGGCGCTCGGCCGAGGTCCCTGCGGAGGGCGAGGGCGGGAGTGCCTCTACATCGGCGACACCGGTGACAATGGCGAGAATCGCCGGAGGGTGCGGCTCTACCGGGTTCCCGAACCGGAGCCCGCCGCCTGGAGACCCAGGGGCGCCACCGGCAGGGCCGAGGCGCTGGAGGTGACTTATCCCGATCGCCCTCACGACGTGGAGGCGCTGTATGTCGAGCCGGATGGCAGCGTCGTCCTGATCACGAAGGGACGCCGGTACGGCGTGCTGGTCTTCCGGGTGCCGGCGGCGGCGTGGCAGGGGAGGGGCCCGGTGCTCGCCCGGCGGGCCGACAGCCTGCCAATCCCCGCCGGCATCGTCAACGGGCGCGTGGTGACCGACGCTGCGCTTTCGCCCGACGGGAAGGTCGTCGCGGTCCGGACCTACCGCGACATCCGGTTCTTCGCGCGGGACGAAACCGGGAGGCTCCGACCCGACCCCGCCCGCCCGGTCTGCGATATCGCGGGCGAGGAGCCCCAGGGCGAGGGGATTGACTGGCTGGACCGGGAGACCCTCGTCCTCACCAGTGAGCGGGGGCTCTTCCGGGCCGGCACGATCACTCTGGTCCGCTGCCCGTCGCGATGAGGGCGCCGGGGCGGACCGATATTTCGCGCTGGTGGCTGGTAGTGCCGCTGGTCGCTGCGCTCCCGGTGCTGCTCGATCGCGAGCGGCCGAGGCCCCCCCATCGCGCCGAGTGGCTCGATGCCGGCGGAGCTCCGGTGCGGGCCGTGCGCGCGGGACGCGGCGACACCACCCTCCTCCTCCTGCACGGCTTCGGCGAGTCGCTCACCACCTGGCGGGCCCTCTTCGATCCGCTGGCCGATCGGTCCCGGGTGGTGGCGATTGACCTCCCCGGGCTGGGGGGAAGCGCGAAGCCGGACACCTCCTACTCCCTCCCGGCGATGACCGAGCGGCTCGCCCGGTTCGCAGACCGCTGGACCTCCGGGCCGCTGGTGGCCGTCGGGCACTCGATGGGCGGAGAGCTCGCCGTATCGCTCGCCTTCGCCCGGCCGGACCGCGTCAAGCTCCTCGTGCTCATCGCCCCGGCCGGCTACCGGATCGGGCTGGGTGGGATCCTCGATCCCATGTCGCCGGCCAAGGCCCGAACCCTGGGCCGATACCTGGAGCTCCGGTCGTTCATCACCCCGATCCACGATGCGGCGTGGCTTGCGGAGCCGGACCAGGCCCTCGCGTACGACCAGACCAGCGATCCGGCCTACGGCCGCGCGACGGCCCGAATCCTGGAAGAGTTCGACTTCACCGGCCTCCGGGACCGGTTCCGCGACATCGGGCAGCCGACCCTCCTGATCTGGGGAGGGAACGACCCCGTGATCCCGTTCGCCGTGGGAGACACGCTCTCACGCATCATCCCCTGCGCGCACCTGGTGGCGCTCCCCACGGCGTTCCACCGTCCTCACGCGGAGGTGCCGGACACGGTCCTCTCGGCGATCCGCGGGTTCCTGGCGCATCCGGGCTGCACTCGAGCGGATAGGTGACGAGCGGGAGGGCGAAGGGGCTGGCCCGTAGGAGCAGCGGCTACTATTTTGGCGGCGCTCCATCGCCCCCAACCGACCCCCGCCACCGGGAGCGCCCCTGGAACTGCCCGCTTCCCACCGTATTCCGGTGAACTGGCTCCTCGAACACGGCGGCGAATCAATCCGGCTTCGCACCCGGAAAGAATTGGCGGCCCCCGGCAAGATTCTTCCTCCGGAGGTGCTGGCGGCGGACGAGGAGGCGGTGATGCACTCGAAGCTGGTCCAGGCGGTAGTCAGGAAACAGAAGGACACCGGGACCTGGGGCGGCAACTTCCTGGCGATGGCTCCGTCGGCGAAGGAAGGCATCCGGGAGATCGGGACGGTCCCACAGTACCGCCGGCTGCTGCAGCTGGGCTACCCCCGGAACGGCCGGCCTTTCAAGCTCGGCGACCGGCTGCTCTTCCGGGTGCTTTCCCGGGACGACGACCCGGTCCTGCAGTTCGAGTTCGCCAAGCTCAGCAAGGACTCCCCCGAAGCGATGGAGTGGGCGCGCGACCACCTGCGTGAAGCGGCGGCGGCGGCCCTGGCCGAGGCCGGCCACATCGAGGATCCGCGAGTCCGGGGGGCGGCGCACAAGATCGCGTCATCGGTCTCCGCCTTCCTGCGGAGCCCCCTCGCCGAGAAGCCGTACGCCCGCTCGGGGACCAGGACCATCCTCAGTCCGGAGGCGCATCCACCCACCTGGTATTCTCTGGCGATGATCGCGGCGATGCCGAACCTGCAGCGCGAACGGGCGGGATTCACCGACCGCCTGGGGCAGTACCTGGGTCTGCAGACGTCGCGGAAGACCTTCGTCTGGCAGGTCGGAAAGCGGGTGCTCAAGCCGGATCTGCTCCTCCTGGGCGACCCGATCGAGGCGGACGCGAAGGGGACCCCGAAGGACATTCCGCTCTCTCTCCACTTCATCGAGATGCTGGCCCGGATCAGCGCGCTGCACACCAATCCCGTCGCCACGAAGGTGCTGGCCCGGCTCCTGTCGGAGTGCGACGGGAACGGCATCTGGCGGCCGAAGCAGCTCAAGGCGGCGCCCCGCACGACGCACAAGGTCACCTACCACATGTATCCGCTGCAGCCGGAATCGAAGTCGGCGGATGCCCGGCTGGTGGACGTGACCTTCCGGCTCGCGCTGATCGCCCGCCTGCTCGGCTGGCCGGTGGAGTATCACTAGTGACCGCGCTCGATCTGACGACCTTCGGATTCACACCGACCGAGAGCCTGGTCTATGAGGTACTCCTCCGGGGTGGCCCGGGGACCGGGTACGCCATCGCGCGCACGGCGCAGCTCGCCCGCGCGAACGCCTACGGGGCGCTCGAAGGACTGGTCAAGAAGGGAGCCGCCCGGGTCGAGGAAGGCCGGCCCAAGCGCTACCGGCCGGAGCCGCCGCCGGCCCTGCTCGCCCGGATCCTGGAGCGTCAGGGCCAGGCGCTGGACGTGGTGAGCCGGACGCTGGAGGAGATCGCGGTCCCCGCCACGCCGACCCTGGTGGAGCTCTCCTCCGCGCGGGCCGCGCTTCAGATCGCGTCCCGTGAAACCGCCCGGGCCACCCAACTGGTGCTGCTTCACGCGGCCCCGGATGCCTATCCACCGCTGGTCCCGTCGCTCCGCAAGGCGGCCGGCAGCGGCGTGACCCTGTCGCTCTCCGCGACGGCCCCGGTGGATCTCCCGTTCGCGAGCGTCGCCGTAACGCCGGAAGGCACCGCCTGGCCGGGGCAACCGTTCCTGCTCGTCGTGGATGGGCGAAGCGCCCTCCTCGCCGCCCGCGATGGTGAATCGGTGGGCGGCCACTGGGGCACGGCGCCGACACTGGTCGCCGCGACGACGCTGGCGATCGAGACCCTCCGCGCCGGGGCGGCGGCGGCGCCCCTGGGAGTCGGCGGATGACGGAAAAGGTGGACCAGTTCGTCAGGGAGGTGGCGCGCGAATACCTCGCGGAAGCACCCGCCCGGCTCGGCGAGCTTCGCAAGGACCTGGCGGCGCTCCGCGCGGGGGAGCCCGGGGCCGCGGAGTCGCTCATGGGGCGGTTCCATCGACTCGCCGGATCGGGCGGCAGCTATGGTTTCCCCGATATCACCGCCGCGAGCCGGGATGCAGAGCAATGGCTCACGGCCCACTCGGTCCCGGACGCCGCCGGCTTCGCGCTGCTCGCGGTAGCGATCGGGCGGGTCGCCGCGGCCTTCGACGCCGCCGCTCGGGCCGTGGGCCTGCCGGCCGAGCCGCGGCGGGCTCCGCCGTTCGGATGGCGGGCTCACCTGGTCGGGGGGGCCGCCGACGTGTCGGCCCGGCTCGCGGCGGCGCTCCGGGACTCCCAGTACGCCGTCACGCTCTCCCCGCTCGACGTTGATCCCGCCCGGATCCCGGCCTCCGAGCGGCCCGAGATCGCGGTGATCCTGCCGGGGGCGGAGGAAGACCCCTCCGATGCGGTGGAACGCTGGACTTCGAGATCGTTCGAGCGCCGCTTCGCCGTCGCGCTGGTGGCGGACCTGGAGGGCGCCGCGCTCCTGCAGGCCCCCTACGCCCGGCTCGACCTCATCGCCTCACCCGCGCGGGCGGATGCGCTGGTGACCCGCTGGGCCCGCGCCGCGGCCCGGGCCGCGGCGTCCCCCGCCCTCATCCTGGCGGTCTTGAGCGACGCCGCCGAGCGCGCCACCCTCGCCACCTGGCTCGAAGCGGCGGGGCTCCAGCTCGATTTGCTGGGCACCGCGCGGGAGGCCGAGGAGGCGCTCGGCAGGGAGCACCCCGACCTCGTCCTGGTGGACCATGTCCTCCCCGACGCCGACGGGCTGGCGCTGGTACGGCTGCTCCGGCGAGAGCCCCGGATGGCGCTCACCCCGGTCATCGCGATCACCGATTCGGACAGCGACCCGGAGCGGGAGCTCGCGCTGGAAGCGGGTGTGGACGAGCTGGTGGTGCGGCCGCTCGCCGAGGGCCGCCTGGTGCCGGCGATCGTGCTGCGCGCGGCGCGAGCCCGGCGGCTCGACGAGGTGGTGCGGAGAGATCCGCTCACCGGGCTGCTCACCGCGAGCAGCCTGTATGACGAAATGGAATCGGTGCTGGCCTTCGCCCGCCGGGCGGGCGAGCGGATCTCGTTCGTGCTCTTCGATCTGGATCATTTCCGCCGGCTGAACGAGCAGCTCGGCTACCAGCGCGGCGATGTGGTGCTGGCCCACGTGGCGCGGGTAATCCTCGAGCGGGTCCGCGCCACCGATCTGGTCGTGCGGATGGGGGGTGAGGAGTTCGGGGTGCTGCTGCGCACCTGCGGTCCGGCGGACGCCTTGACCGTCGCGGAGCAGATCCGTGCCGCAGTGGCCTTGGCCCCGCCGCCGATCGGGGCCGCGACGGCAGCCCTGCAACTCTCGGGCGGCATCGCCGCGTATCCGGATCACGCCATCGGGATTCGCGACCTCATTCACTCGGCGGAGCGCGCCCTCCGGCTGGCGAAGGAGGGGGGGCGGGATCGGGTGGTGATGGGGGGATAGGCACTATCTCTTGACGACGATGGACCCCGACTCCCGGGTAGCCGCGGCCATCTGCTCCAGCCACGCGACCAGGTCGTCGAGCCGTTCCGGCGGCAGCACGCCCTTGCGCCCCACCCGGCGCTGAGAAACGGAAAAGACCCGCCCGGTCTGGGCGTAGTGCAGCTTCACCTCTCCGAACGGGCCGGAGAGATTCACGTCCTTCGGCAGCTCCGCCCGCCAGCCGACCGGCAGCTCGAGCTTGAGCTCTGCCTCCACGTTCCCGCCGAACGCCGCGGACACCTGGGCCACGTCAATGGGAAACCGCCGGGGACGGTGGGCCCGGAGCTCCGCCACCAGCGGCTTCACGTCGCTCTGCTGCTTGAGGAACGGCACCGACAGGATCGCGACCGGGCCGGCCAGCCGGGCGGCGCGGCCCTGCCGGGCGACGAAGCTGATCCTGAACGCTCCGCCCTGCTCCGTCTCATCGGTGAACCCGAGGCTGTCCCCCTCCGACTCGGGATAGACGCCGCTCGCCATCCGGCGGAGGAACTGGGCCAGCGAGGCGGAATCGGGGGGGGAGCTGGTCATCGCCGAATGGTACGCCTCGCCCACGGCGCCGCTCATCGTCATCTCCACGTGCGCGGACGCGGCCCCGTTCGTGTCGAGGACGCCCGTGACGGCGAGCCGATTCTGGATCTCGGTCCGATCGTTCTCCGGCGTCGTGGTCTCCTCGGTGCGGCCGTCGGGACGGATCACCAGGACGAACTGGCCCTGGTCCGCCTCCGGGAGGGACCCCCACGGGACGTCGGAAGCGGTCAGGTCCACGAAGAGCCGCCCCGCCCCGCCCGGTCGCTCGACGGCCGCGATCGCGTGGTTGAACTGCGCGATGGTGGGGAGCTGCCGCTCCACCGCTCCGCCGGCCGAGAGAAGGACGGGGTAGGCGGTGATCCCCATTCGCTTCATGAAGGTGATGAAGAGAGTCGCCTTGTCCTTGCAGTCGCCGTAACCGGTGGCGACCACTTCGGCGGCGGCGTGGGGCTGGTAGCCGCCCATCCGGAGCGAGATCGCCACGTAGCGCACGTCCCGGGTGACGTATCGGTGGACCGCCCGGATCGAATCCTCCAGCGTCCGGGCTCCGGCCACCAGGCCCGCCAGCTTCCGATCGAGGGCCGGCGTCATGAGGTACCGGTCGCGGGCGAGCCCCGCGTACCAGGCGCCGATCTCTCCCCACCGGGCCGGCGCGCCGACGTCAACCCGCATGTCCACGCCGTTGGAATCGGACGCGAACGGCTCCGGCTCGATCTTGGGGACGTCCTGCGCGGCCCAGGTCACGATCCGGCGGCCGTTCGCGGTCACCGTCGTGGGCCGGAAGGTGAGATTGCGCTCGACGACGCGGGGGACCAGCGACACCGGGGTATCGAGCAGGAGGCGGGAGCGCCGCACCAGGGTGCCGGGATTGACCCGCCAAGGGGCGAAGAAGTCACCGGCGCGGAACGGCTTGAGCTCCTCGACGGTGTAGCTGTAGTCCACCAGGGTGCCGGGCCGGACGTTGGCGAGCGAGAGCCGCCGGACTTTCTGCTCGACATAGACCGGGTCGTCCATCGGGGCCGGGACGTCGGCGTCCTGCGCGATGCCGGGCTTGTCGCTCACCACGGTGCCGTCGGGCTTCACCACCTTCGCCCAGTTCACGGTGAGGCGCTCGTGCCGCGGCTCATAGCTGAACGAGAACTCCGCCCAGCGCTCGACCGCGTCCTGCTTGAGGATCTGGATCACCTGCCGGTAGGTCCGGCTCCCTCGCCCGTCGGGCTCGTAGCGGAGGACGCCGTCGTCGAGGAGGTACACGAACGACTCGCGCGGGTACTTCGCCGAGTCCACCGCGAGGGCGTAGAGGGTATCGGGCGCGGCGCGGGGCCCCGGCCGGGCGGCCGGGACGGTTCCGTGAGCGGCGATGAGGGCGAGCGCGAGCGCGGCGAACGACAGCGGGGGGCTCCGGTCAGGGCGAGCCGAAATCTAGCCGGGGAGGAGGGGTGACGCAGTTCAGTGCTGGAACCCCGCCGACAGCGGCTGCACGTCGCGCGGGCTCTCCTCCCCGAACAGAAGCCGTCCCTCGCGGAACGAGGCCCCGCGGAGGGTGAGGGCCAGCACCTCGCCCAGCTCCTCGACCGGGAAGATCTCGAGCCGGGCGCGAATCGCTTCGGGGAGGTCGGCCAGGTCGGGCTCGTTCTCCTTGGGGATCACGACCCGGGTGATCCCCGACCGCACCGCGCCCAGGATCTTCTCCTTGAGCCCGCCGATGGGGAGGACCCGTCCGCGGAGGGTGATCTCGCCGGTCATCGCGATGTCGTGCCGGGTGGGCCGGCCGGAGAGCGCGGAGATGAGCGCCGCAGCCATCGTGACGCCCGCGGACGGGCCGTCCTTGGGGATCGCCCCGGCGGGGACGTGGATGTGCACGTCGCGATCGAACATCTCCTCCGGAATCCGGAGCGCCGCCGCGTGGGAGCGGGCGTAGGTCCAGGCCGCTCGGGCGCTCTCTTTCATGACGTCGCCCAGCTGCCCGGTCAGGACCAGCTCGCCCTTGCCGCGCATCGTGGAGGCCTCGACGAACATGATGTCGCCGCCGACCGGCGTGTAATACATCCCGGTCGCAACGCCGATCTGGTCCGCGCCGGCGGCCTTCTCGGGGTGCACCTTGGGGCGGCCGAGGAGCTCGTCCACCATCGCGCCGTCCACCGCGACGGTCGCGGCGCCATCGGCGGCGATCCGCCGCGCCACCTTCCGCGCCAGCTTGCCGATTTCCCGCTCCAGCTGGCGTACCCCCGATTCCCGGGTGTAGCCGGCGATAATCTTGATCACCGACTCGTCGGTGAAGCGGACGGGCTGCCCGGCCAGGCCGTTTTCTTCCAGCTGCCGGGGCACCAGGTAGCGCCGCGCGATCTCCAGCTTCTCCTGCTCGATGTACCCGGAGAACTCCACCACCTCCATCCGGTCGAGCAGCGGGCCCGGAATGTTCTGGAGGAAGTTCGCGGTGGCGATGAACAGCACCTCGCTCAGATCGAACGGCACGCCGAGGTAGTGATCGGTGAAGCTGTCGTTCTGGGCCGGGTCGAGGACTTCGAGCAGCGCCGACGCCGGGTCGCCCTGGAAGGAGATGCCGAGCTTGTCCACCTCGTCGAGCAGGAAGACCGGGTTACGGGTCCCCGCCTGCTTCATCCCCTGGATGATGCGGCCCGGCATCGCGCCGACATAGGTGCGCCGGTGACCGCGGATGTCGGCCTCATCCCGCGCGCCGCCCAGCGAGATCCGCACGTACTTCCGGCCCATCGAGCGGGCGATGGACTTGGCGACGCTGGTCTTGCCCACCCCCGGCGGGCCCACGAACAGCAGGATCGGCCCCTTGGCTTTGTCGTCGGGGTTGCCCAGGGCGGACGGGCGGTCAGGCGGAACCTCGGCGGACGGGCGGTCAGGCGGAACGGGAGAAGGCGTCTCCGGTGGCGTCATGAGTTCCGGCGGGGCCGCAACCTCCGCGTCCCGCGCTGGTCCGTCCGCCTGTCCGCCCTTCCGCCCGTCCGCCTGTTTCAGCTGCCGGACGGCCAGAAACTCGAGCACCCGGTCCTTGACGTCACCCAGGGCGTAGTGATCGGCCTCGAGAATCTCGGCGGCGGCCTTGAGGTCGAGGTGCTCCTCGCTCCGCTCGTTCCAGGGGAGCTCGGCGATGGTCTCGAGATAGGTCCGGATGACCTGGGTCTCCATGGACTCGCGGCCGATCCGGTCCAGGCGGCCGAGCTCGCGGTCCACCTCCTTGCGCGCCTCCGGCGGCAGCTGGAGCGTGGCCAGCTTCTGGCGCAGCTCCTCCAGCTCGTCGGCTTCGTCCTCCTCGCCGAGCTCCTTCTGAATCCGTTTCAGCTGTTCCCGCAGGAGCATCTCCCGCTGGCGCTCGCCCAGCTCCTCCTGGACCTGCGACTTGATCTCCTCCTGGGCGTCGAACACGGCGATCTGGCGCTGTACGTGCACCAGCACCCGCCGGAGCCGCTCCTCGACCGAGAGGGTTTCGAGCAGCGCCTGACGCTGCGCGGTGCCGATTTCGATGTAGCCCGCCACCAGGTCGGCGAATCGGCCCGGCTCCTTCACCCCGCTCAGCACCTGCTGCACCACTTCCTCGGGAAGCCCCGACTTCTGGCCCAGCTCGGCGGCACGCTCGCGCACCTCGCGGTAGAGCCCGACGAAGGCCGGGTCCTCGGGCCGGAGGGGCTGCATCTCCTCGGCGTCTCGCACGATCGCTTCGAGGTAGCCCGATTTCTCGCTCAGGTGCATCACGATGCCGCGCCGGTCGCCGTGCAGCAGCAGCTGCATGCCGGCGAGCCCGCGCTGGATCTGGCCGATCTTGGCGATCGTGCCGATGGTGTAGAGGCCTTCGGAGGTGACCTGCTCGACATTCTCCCGCTGGGAAATGGCGAAGACGAGCCGTTCCGGTGTGGCCAGGGCGGCCTCGACGGCGCGCACGGTTCCCGGGCGGCCCGCGCCGAGGGAGGTGGTCACTCCGGGAAAGAGCACCACCTCGCGCAGCGGGAAGACCGGCAGGATCAAGCGTTCGGACATTCCTGGTTTTCCTGTTCCATCCCCTTCCGCGCGCCGCCACCACGGCGGAGTGCCCGAGGGGTTGCCTTCCTAATGCAGGCGCGATGCCGGGTGCGGCGAGCTATCGGGGACCGAGTCTCTGAGGTAAGCTATCGGCTATCGGGCGAGTAACTTAGCCGGCGACCGACCAGCGTGGTCGAGAGCTGGTGGCGTTGGTTGGCCGCATGCCATATCGGCCGGGCAAGCCGCGTTGGCAGCGGTCGCCCGATCCCGCTCCGATCGCGGGCTGCTCGCGCCCCATGCGCTCCCGACGACGCGCCCGGCGTGCGCCGCAGGTTGCCCCGGGGGCGTGAAACCGTCAGATTGGTAAGCCGTTGCACCCCCATCGTTTCTGAGCCACGAGCCCAGGGTCGAATGACCACGCCAACCGACGCCAGCGAACGGCCACTCGTCCAGCGCCTCATGGCGGCGCTGGGCACCGAGTACACGCTCGAAGGCGAGATCGGCCGCGGGGGCATGGGGGTCGTCTACCGCGCCCGCGACGAACGGCTGCACCGCCGCGTGGCGATCAAGGTCCTGCCGCCGGAGCTGGCTTTCCAGAAGGAGATCCGGGAGCGATTCACCCGCGAAGCCCAGACGGCGGCGCGGCTTTCCCACCCGCACATCGTGCCGATTCACGACGTCGGCGAGGGCGCCGGCGTGGTGTACTTCATCATGGGTCTGGTCGAGGGCGAGTCCCTCGGCGCGCGGCTCAAGCGGCGGGGCAGTCTGCCGCCGGACGAGGTGCGTCGGATCATGAAAGAGACGGCGGACGCGCTCAGCGCCGCCCACGCGGTCTCGGTCATCCACCGGGATATCAAGCCCGACAACATCCTGCTCGAGGGGACCCGCGGCCGGGTGATGGTGACCGACTTCGGAATCGCGAAGGCCGTCTCCCAGACCTCCGTCGCCACGCTTACCGGGATAGGCGTCGCGATCGGGACGCCGCAGTACATGAGCCCGGAGCAGGCGGCCGGGGAGCGGGAGATTGACGGCCGCTCCGATCTCTACTCCCTCGGCGTGGTCGCCTACCAGATGACCAGCGGCGAGCTCCCCTTCAACGCCCCGACGGTCGCCGGAATCCTGATGAAGCAGATCACCGAGCCGGCGCCGGTCCTCCACGAATCCCGCAGCGAAGTCCCTGAGGACCTGTCGCTGGCGATCGCGCGCTGCCTGGAGAAGGACCCGACCAACCGGTGGCCCACCGCCGATGCGCTCCGGCGCGCGCTTGAGAGCCGGACAGTGACCGGCTACCGGCCCAGCGCCACCGGCGCCGGCGCGGCGAGCCGCCGGAGTCCGCCCGGCACGCGGCCGCGGCCGTCTTCCACGCTGGGCCGCTCCATCCCGCGCTCTCCCCAGGTCCCGGGAATGCCCGTGCCTCGGGCTCCGAGACCGCTCCCGCCCGGGCCCAGGCTGGGGGCTCCCGGTGTCGGTGGAGCGGGGCGAGGCGGCTACGTTCGGAATGAGCGCGGTGAGTGGATCCGGGTCGCCGACTCGGGCGCACTCCCGCTGCCCGACACCGGCGAGCCCCCCATTGTCCAGCGGGTCAGGGCCCAGTTCGCCCGGTGGGCGGCGGTGACCGGGGGATGCTTTCTCCTCAACCTGGCGACCGGCATCACGAACGGGCCGTGGTTCCTGTTCGTGGCCGCGGGGTTCGGCTTCCCGCTGCTCAAGAGCTATTCCCAGCTCTGGCAGGTGGGCTACAGCTGGCGGGACGTCCTGCATCCGCCCCCGGCCGCCGACGCCGTGCTGGTGCCCGGAGCCAAGGGCGGCGCCCGCAGGCCCCAGAAGCCGCCGACCCAGGCGGAATACGGGGCGTACTTCGGCAGGGTGTCGCAGGTCCACACCGACCGGCAGTTCATCCTCTCGCTGATGGAGAAGCTCCCGGCGAGCGACCGGGAGATGCTCCCCGAGATCGTGGAGACCGCCGACGACCTCTACCAGCGGTCGCTCGAGCTGGGTAAGACGCTCAACGACATCGATGTCAATTTCGGCCAGGACACGCCGGAGCGGATCAGGCAGCGGGTGGAGCTGCTCCGCGCCCAGCCCGAGGGTCCGGAGCGGGAGCGGCAGATCGAGATCTACGAGAAACAGCTCCGCACCGCGACCGAGCTCACCGACCGGCGCAACAAGATCGCCGCCCGGCTGGAGTCGAGTGTGCTCGCGATGCAGAATATGCGCTTCGACCTGCTCCGGCTCCGCACCGCCGGGATCGGCGCGGTGCTGGGCGATCTGACCCAGGCCACCCAGCAGGCGCGGGCCATCTCCCGGGACGTGGACCACGCCATCGCCGCGGCGAGCGAAGTCCGCGAGGCGATGGGGTGACCTCACCGCAGGCTCCTTTCGACAATCGGCAATACTGGGAATCGCGGCTCCGGGGACATTTCTCGCTCGCGGGGGTGGGCTACCTGCGGCTGGGGCGGCGATACAACGAATGGATGTACCGGGTGCGGGGGGAGGTGTTCGACCGGGTGGTGGCGGGGCTGGAACCGCGTCAACAGTCAACCTTCAACGGTCAACAGGCGGCTCCCGGCCGCATCGAATCCCTGTCCTCATGGGCGGGGCGGGACGTGCTGGACGTCGGCTCGGGGACGGGCTTCTACGTGGACCGCTGGCTCCGGCTCGGCGCGCGGGTCACCGGGCTCGACCTGACCGAAATCGCCGTCGTGGAGCTTTTGCGAACGTTTCCGGCCGCGCGCTTCCTGCGGGCGGATATCGGCGCCTCCCTCAACGGTATTCCGCTCGCGCCGGGCTCGTTCGACGCGGTCTCCGCGTTCGACGTGCTCTTCCACATCGTGGACGACGCCCAATACGCCCGCGCGTTCGAGAACATCGCGGCGCTGCTCCGGCCCGGCGGGTGGTTCCTCTGGTCCGACAATTTCCTGCGGCACAAAGCCGAGCGGGTGGCGCACCAGGCCAGCCGGCCGCTGGCCGAGAGCGCGCGGCTGGTGGAGATGGCGGGGTTCGAGATCGTCGCGCGGCGGCCGATGTTCGTGCTGATGAATTACCCCGCCGACACGACCTCGCGGCTCCTGCGCTGGGGCTGGACCGCGATGGTGGCGCCGGCGGTGCTGGGCGAACCCCTGGGCTGGGCGCTCGGCGCGATGCTCTATCCGGTGGAGCGGGCGCTGGTGCGGCGGAGGAGGGAGAGTCCCAGTACTGAGCTCATGGTATGTCGAAAGACGCAAGCACGCTAAGCCGCAAGGACGCTAAGAGGCAAGGACGCAAGGACGCTAAGACGCAAGGTGGGACACCAGGCCGTCTCACGTTGCGTCATCGCGTCTTTGCGTCTTTGCGTCTCACTTGGCCGGTCGATTCTCGTCGTCGATCAGGTCGTCTTTCGCCTGGGTGCCGCCGCCCGGGCCGTAGCCGGTCTTCCCGACCCGGTTCGGGATCGTGATCAGGACCTGCGCCACGTTGTTGGAGTAGTCGCTCTCCAGCAGCTGGTGGCAGGACCCTGCCGGATCCCGGTGCGGACACCGCTCGCCCGGCGCCGCCGTGAAGGGTGGATTCACCGTGATCCGGATATAGTAGTCCCCGGGCTGGACCGGCGGCTGGCCATCTCCGCCATCAAGCACGAAGTACTGTCCGCCGAGCCATTTTGAGTAGGTATCGCCGTACCCGACGCTGATGCCCTGGAACCCGGACCGGGTCTGGGTGCCGCAGCTGCGATACACCCACGAGGTCACCCCGCCGTCCGACTGCCAGGGCGTCACGTCGATCATGCAGAAGCCCCGCTTGGCGGCGCGCCAAACGGTCCCGTAGGTGGCCGAGACCAGCTCGTAGGTGGCGTAGTGGCGGAAGTGGAAGTGGTTGTGGCAGGTGGCGAACTCGTACAGCCCGTCCGAGTCGGCGTAGTTCCCGTCGCCATTGGGATCGATGTGGGTGAGCGGATCGCCGATGAAGACGTCGGCGTCCCCGATGTTGGGCGTCGTCACCGTGAATCGCAGGACGCGGTGGTCCCCCGGTTGCACGTCGCCCTCGATGACGCTACAGAGTGTCGCGGAGAACGTCTGATCGTACAGCACCCAGCTCTCGGCCAGCCGGGAACCATCCACGATCAGGTCGGGGGTACCGACGAGGTCCTGGACGTGGCTCAAGTTGGGAGCGGATACGGCGACCTGCTCGGCGGAACGACACGCGACGATGCCCAGGACCGCGGCGGCGCACGCGGCAGCACGAAGGCGCATACGCACTCTCCTGCGCGAGATGCCCGCCAAACTAGGGGACGTCGATCGGCTGTCAAGCGGGCGATTCCCGGGCCGGGGATGGGGACGACGGGTCCGAATTCCGGTCCGTCAGCCTGCCGCGGGATCCGCGAGGCTCGCCAGGTCCCCGGCGTCGGTGAAGTCGAGCGACTCGGAGTTCACGCAGTAGCGAAGACCGCTCGGCGCCGGGCCATCCTCGAAGACATGGCCCAGGTGCGCGTCGCAGCGGGCGCACAGGATCTCGCCCCGCACCATGCCATGGCTCCGGTCCTCGCGGGTGTGCACGTTCTCCGCCGCGATGGGGAGGAAGAAGCTCGGCCAGCCGGTGCCGGAATGGAACTTGGCCTCGGACCGGAAGAGCGGGAGCCGGCAGCAGACGCAGGTGTAGACGCCGGATCGCTTGTTGTCGAGGAGCGTGCCGCAGAAGGGGGCCTCGGTGCCCCGGCCGCGGGCGATCCGGAACTGGTCTTCGGTGAGCTGGGCCCGCCACTCGGCGTCGGTCTTCACCACCCGGGGCGATTCGACCGGCCCGACGAGCCGGCCCTGCCGATCGAAGAGCTTGACTCGCATGGTGTCCATCAGACGGTGCCTCCAGCTAGTCCGACCGCAGCGCGCTGTTCGGATCGGCGCGTGTCGCCCGGAGCGCCGGCAGCGCGCTCGCCAGGGCGGCGACCAGGATGAGCAGCGCGCCGACCCCGCCAAAGATGGCCGGATCGCGCGCCGGCTGCCGGAAGAGCAGCGGCTGGATCCACCGCGCAGCGAGCAGGGCGAGTCCGAGCCCCACGCCGACCCCCGCCACCGCGAATCGAATGCCCTGCCCCACCACCAGCCGCACCACGTCCCGGGCCTGCGCCCCCAGCGCGATCCGTACGCCGAGCTCGTGCATGCGCTGGGCGACGTTGTAGGTGATGACCCCGTACAGTCCCACCGCGGCGACCAGGAGCGCCAGGGCGCCGAACGCCACGAACATCGTCGCGCCGAGCCGCCACGAGCGGCGCCGGTCGTCAACCAGCTCCTGCATCGGCCGCACGGTTACGTAGCTCTCACCCGGCATCACCGTCTGGAGCGCCTTGCGCACCCGCTCGACCTGGCTCGCCGCGTCCCCCCGCATCCTGAGCAGGAGCGCGAAGCCCTCCGCGGGACGGAATTGATCGATCGGAAGATAGTAGTGCAGCCGCTTGTCGTCGGTGAGGCTCCCCTGGATCGCATCCTCGGCGATGCCGATTACCGTGGTGCATGGCATGGTGTCGGCGCCGACCCGCATGCACTGCCCCAGCGCCTCCTTTCCGGGCCAGAGCACCCGCGCCATGGACTCGCTCACCAGCGCCACGCGTGGCGCGCCGGCCCGGTCCGCCGCGGTGAACGGGCGGCCGCGAAGGATCCGGGTCCCGAATGTCCTGAAGTAATCGGCCGTCGCGGACTGGTAGCTGAAGCGCCCCAGCTTCCGCACCGAGTCAATGCCGGGAATATGGAGTCCGGTCCCCGACGAGCTGTAGAACGGAACGCTGCTCACCCAGGCCGCGTGCTCCACCCCGGGAATCGTCTGGCCCGTCTCCAGCAACCGCCGGCCCAGCACGACCTGGCCGCTGTCGTCCATCCGAAGCCCGCGCAGGTTGCGCTCCGCCAGGAGCACCGGCTCCGCGTCATAGCCGAGGCGCAATTCGCGCACGTGGGTGAGGCTCCGGACAAAGAGGCCGGCGCCGATCAGCAGGACCACCGACAGGGCGCCCTGGAGCACCAGGAGGGACGAGCGGGCGAGCGAGCGATGGCTGGTGCCCTCCCGGGCGCCGGCCTTGAGGCTCCCGGCGAGATCGGCGCGGGTGGCGAGGACGGCGGGGCCTAACCCGGTGAGCACGGCGGCGCCGAGGGCGCAGGCGCCGGCCGCCAGCAGCGTGCGCCAGTCGGTGACCACGTCGAGCGCCGATCCGTCCCGCAGGAACAGATGCCGGAGCGCGGCGCCACCCCACTCAGCGATGGCGAGGCCGGCCACCCAGCCGAGCCCGGCGAGCAGGAGACTCTCGGTCAGACATTGGGCCACCAGCCGCTTCCGGCTCACGCCCAGCGCCAGCCGCACCGCGATCTCCTTCCGCCGGCGCAGCACGCGGGCGAACATCAGATTTGCCACGTTGGCGCAGGCGATGAGCAGCACGACCGCCGCGACACCGGTCACCCAGACCAGGGTCTTCGATTCGAGCCCCCCCTCGGGGCCGGCGGCAAGCTTGAGCGCGCCGGCGATGGCGCGCGGTCTGGCCACCTCGGCCGGAGCGAGGCCCGACTCGATCGCCCGCTCGGCGTTCCAGCTCCTCCAGTGGGCGTTGCTCAGGTCCCGCGAGGCGGCGGCCACCGTCACTCCCGGCTTGCGCCGGGCCATGACGCTCATCCAGCTCCAGTTGTAGCTGGTGAAGTAGGTGGTGGCCATCCGGCGCTCCGGCTCGTTGCCCGCGGCCGTCGTGATCGGGATGTAGACCGCCGGCGGCTCCTCGTCCGACACGCCCACGAACCCCCGGGGTGCGACGCCGATGATCGTGCAGAGGATGTTGCGGACCTGGAGCGTCTGCCCCAGCACGTCGCGTCCCCCGAAGACCGTCTGCCAGAATCCGTAGCTCAGCACCGCCACGCCGTCGCCGCGGGGCGTCGAATCTTCGGCGGCCACGAAGAAGCGGCCCAGGGCGGGCCGCAAGTCGAAGAATTCGAAGAACGACGCGTTCACCGCCGCCACCTGGCGCTCCCGCGCCGCATCGCCGACGCCCACGGCCACCCGCCGCGGGGCGAACCCGGCGAACAGCTCGAATGAGCTGGTCCATCTCTTCAGATCGAGGTACCTGGTGTATTCGAAGTTGGAGTGGAACTCCGTCCGCTCCCGGCTCTCGCTGACCAGGTAGATCCGGTGCACCCGTCCCGGGTCCCGCAGGTAGGGAAACGGCCGGAACATCAGCCGGTCGATGACGCCGAACATCGCGGCGTTGGCGCCGATGCCGAGGCCGAGCGTCAACACCACCGTGGCGGTGAAGCCGGGCGAGCGGCGGAGGCCGCGCACCGCGTAGCGCAGGTCCTTCAGGAAACGGTCCAGCCAGGGCCACGACCAGCGGTCGCGGGATTCCTCCCTGGCCCGGAGCTCGCTCCCCAGCCTGCGGCTCGCGGCGTACCGGGCTTGCTCCGGGTCGGTTGCTTCCGCCCGCGCGTCGCGCTCCAACCGCTCGCGGTGGAACCGGAGCTCTTCGGCCAGCTCGGCGTCGAGTGTGTCCCGCCGGAGCCAATCGCGGAGCCGGGCCAGCCATTCGCGCATGGCTAATCGCTCCGCAGCGCAGCGTTAGGGTCGGCGCGTGTCGCCCGGAGCGCCGGCAGCGCGCTCGCCAGGGCGGCGACCAGGATGAGCAGCGCGCCGACCCCGCCGAAGATGGCCGGATCGCGCGCCGGTTGCCGGAAGAGCAGCGGTTGGATCCACCCCGCGGCGACCAGCGCGATTCCGAGCCCCACGCCGACCCCCGCCAGCGCGAATCGCACTCCCTGCCCCACCACCAGCCGCACCACGTCACTGCTCTGCGCGCCCAGCGCGACCCGCACCCCCAGCTCGTGCATGCGCTGGGCGACGTTGTAGGTAATCACCCCGTAGAGCCCCACGGCCGCGACCAGCAGGGCCAGAATGCCGAAGGCGACGAACATCGTCGCGCCTACTCTCCAGGAGCGACGCCGATCGTCGACGACGTGTTCCAGGGAGCGCACCGTGACGTAGGTATCCCCCGGCATCACGGCCTGGAGGGCTTTGCGGATGCTCTCGATCTGTCGTGCGGGGTCTCCCCGCACCCGGAGCAGGAGATGGTTCCCGCGGCCGGGATCCGCCTGATCGAGGGGCAGATAGTAGCGGAAGGGGCGCTCGTCTCCCAGCAGGCTCTGCTGCACCGCGTTCTCGGCGATCCCGATGACCGTGGTACAGGGCATCGTATCGGCGCCGACCCGCATGCACTGGCCGATGGCGTCCTTCCCCGGCCAGAGCACCCGCGCCATCGCCTCGCTCACCACCGCCACTTTCGGTGACCCGCCGCGGTCCAGGGCGGTGAAGGCGCGGCCGCGAACGATCCGGGTATCCATGGTGGCGAAGTAGTCCGGGGTGGCGGTCTGAAAGGTGAAACGACCCAGCGCTTCCACCGAGTCGACGCCGGTCACATGGAGGTCCCGACTCGACGTGCTGATGAACGGCACACTGCTCGCCACCGCGGCGTGCGCCACCCCGGGAATTGCCCGGGCGGTTTCCAGCAGGCGCCGGCTCAGCACCGCCCGTGCGGTGTCGGCCAGCTGCATCCCGCGAAGATTGCGGCTGGCCAGGACGACGGGGGCGGCGTCGTACCCCAGGCGCATGTTGCGGACGTGACTCAGGCTTCGGACGAACAGGCCGGCGCCGATCAACAGGATCACCGAGAGCGCCCCTTGCCCGACCAGGAGGGCGCCCCGGAAGCGGGACCGCTGGTGGGTCCCCTCCCGCGCCCCCGCCTTGAGGCTCCCGGTCAGATCTCCGCTGGTCGCGAGCAACGCGGGGCCTAACCCGGAGAGAGTCCCGGCTAGGAGCGCGACGGCCGCCGAAACCGCGAGGGTACGCCAGTCGCTCAGGAACGCGAGCGAGGAGTCGCCCGGGACGAAGAGCCGCCGGAGCCCGGCGCCGCCCCACTGGGCGATGAGCACGCCGGCGACGCAGCCGAGCCCGGCCAGCAGCAGGCTCTCGGTGAACGATTGGGCCATCAACCGGGAGCGGCTCACCCCCAGCGCCACCCGGCCCGCGAGCTCGCGACGCCGGCGCAACGCCCGCGCGAACATGAGATTGGCCACGTTGGCGCAGGCGATGAGCAACACGATCGCAGCGACACCGGTCACCCAGAGCAGCGTTCTGGCCTCCAGGCCCCGATCCGGCCCCGCGGCGGGCTGGAGCGCACCGGCGATCGCCCGCGGCCGGATGCTCTCGGCCGGGGGCACCTCGGGATCCTGGGCCCGCGCCGCGTTGATGCTCTGGAGATAGGCCCGGCTCAGGTCTTCCGATGCGAGGGACGGACTCACGCCTGGCTTCCGGCGGGCCATCGCCGTCAGCCAGCCCCAGTGGTACTGGCTGAAATAGGTGTTCCGGTCTTCGGTAGCCGAGTTTCCGGCATACGTCGTGATGGGAATGAAGACCGCCGGGGTCTCGTCTCCCCAGACGCCCACGAAGCCCTCAGGGGCTACACCGATGATCGTGCAAAGGATATTGCGAACCTGCAGCACGTCTCCGAGCACCTGCCGGCCGCCGAATTCCGACTTCCAGAATCGGTAGCTCAGCACAGCCACCGAGGCACCCCGCGGCGTGGTGTCCTCCGCGGCCACGAAGAAACGGCCGAGCGCGGGGCGCGCGTCGAAGAAATCGAAAAAGGACGCGCTGACCGGTGCGACGCGACGCTCGCGCGCGGCGGTGCCCACACCCACGGCCATCTGCTCCGCCGTGAAGGCGGCGAACTGGGAAAAGGCCGAGGACCATCGCTTCAGGTCGAGGTAGACGGTGTATTCGTATCCACCCGGTTGGATGCGGGTGCGGTCGCGGTAGGTCGTCTGCAGGTATACCCGGTGAACCCGCGAGGGGTCGCGCAGATACGGAAACGGCCGGAACATCAGCCTGTCGATCACTCCGAACATCGCGGCGTTGGCGCCGATGCCGAGCCCGAGCGTCAACACCACCGTGGCGGTGAAGCCGGGCGAGCGGCGGAGGCCGCGCAAGGCGTAGCGCAGGTCCTTCAGGAAATGGTCGAGCCAGGGCCACGACCAGCGGTCCCGGGATTCCTCCCGGGCCCGAAGCTCGCTCCCCAGCCGGCGCCTCGCGGCGTACCGGGCCTGCTCCGGGTCGGTCGCTTCCGCCCGCGCGTCCCGCTCCAGCCGCTCGCGGTGGAACCGGAGCTCTTCGCCCAGCTCGGCATCGAGCTTGTCCCGCCTTAGCCAATCGCGGAGCCGGGCCAGCCATTCGCGCATGGTGACTCTCCCCCGGGGCTGCTAGTCGCTGCGCAACGCGGAGTTGGGGTCGGCGCGCGTCGCCCTGACCGCCGGCACCGCACACGCGAGCAGCGCCACCGCCAGCAGCAACGCCGCCACCACGCCATACGTCGTGGGATCCCTCGCCGATTGCTGAAACAGGAGCGGCTGGATCCATTTTGCCGCGAGCAGGGCGAGTGACAGCCCGAGCGCCACTCCGGCCACGGCGAAGCGCACGCCCTGCCCCACCACCAGCCGCACCACGTGCTGGGCCTGAGCCCCGAGCGCGATCCGCACGCCCAGCTCGTGCATGCGCTGCGCCACGTTGTACGAGATCACTCCGTAGAGGCCTACCGCGGCCACCAGCAACGCGAGCACGCCGAATGCCACGAACATCGTGGCCCCCACCTGCCACGACCGCCGCTGCCCGTCCACGATCTCCTGCATCGGCGTCACCGTGACGTAGGTTGGGCCCGGCATGACCCGCTGCAATGCCCGGCGGACCGCTTCGACCCGGCTCGCCGCGATTCCCTTCATGCGCACCAACAGGAAGGACCCGCCGGGGCGCTGGTACTGCTCGATCGGGAGGTAGTACCGGAAGCGCTGGTCGGTGAGGAGGTCGCGCTGGATGGCGTCCTCCGCGATCCCGATCACGGTCGTGCACGGCATGGTGTCGGCCCCAACCCGCATGCACTGGCCCAGCGCCTCCTTACCGGGCCAGAGCACCCGCGCCATCGCCTCGCTCACGACCGCCACCCGCGGCGCCCCGGCGCGGTCCACCGTCGTGAAGGGGCGGCCACGCAGGATCCGGGTGCCCATCACCTTGAAATAGTCCGGCGTCGACGTCTGATAGGTGAATCGCCCGAGCCGGCGCACCGAGTCGATCCCGGTGACGAAGAGACTGGTGCCCGAGGTGGACCAGAAGGGAATGCTGCTCACCCAGGTCGCGCTCTCGACTCCGGGAAGGATCTGCGCCGCTTCCAACAGCCGGTGTCCGAGAGCCATTTGCGCGCTGCTGTCCATCTGGGCGCCCCGCAGGTTCCGGTGCACCATGAGGACGGGTTCCACGTCATAGCCGAGCCGCATCCCGCGGACGTGGCCCAGGCTCCGGACGAAGAGGCCCGCGCCGACCAGCAGAATGACGGAAAGCGCGCCCTGAAGCACCAGCAGCGCGGTACGCGCGCGTGACCGATGGTAGGTGCCTTCGCGGGCCCCCGTCTTGAGGGTACCGGCGAGGTCGCCCCGCACCGCGAGAAGCGCGGGGCCCACCCCCGTGAGCGCTCCGGCGGCGAGCGCGAAGCCGGCCGCGACCAGAAGGCTGCGAGTGTCCCTGAAGACCTCGAGCGGCATGCCATCGCGGATGAAGAGCCGGCGGAGCGCGGCCCCTCCCCATTGCGCGATCGCGATGCCTGCAACGCACCCGATCCCCGCGAGGAGGAGGCTCTCGGTCAGGGACTGTGCCACCAGCCTGCCCCGGCTCACCCCGAGGGCCAGCCGCACCGCGAACTCGCGCTGGCGCTTGAGCACCCGGGCGAGCATCAGGTTGGTGACGTTGGCGCAGGCAATCAGCAGAACGATGACGGCGACTCCCGTCACCCAGAGCAGCGTCTTCGCCTCGAGTCCGGCGTCGGGACCGGCGGCGGGCTTGATCGCCCCCGCGATCGCCGCCGGCCTGGCCAGCTCGGCGGGCGTGATCTCCGGACTCTGGAGCCGCTCCGCATTCCAGCTCTTGAGGTGCGCCTGGCTCAGGTCGGCCGATGCCGCGGCATCGCTGACACCCGGCTTTCGCCGCACAATCACGCCCATCCAGCCCCAGTGATAGGTCGTGAAATAGGTGGCGGCCATGTCCTGACTCTCCGAGTACCCGGCAAAGGTCGTGATCGGGAGATACAACGCCGGCGCCAGGCCATCCGGGATACCGACAAACCCTTTCGGGGCAACGCCGATGATGGTGCAGAGGATGTTCCTGACCTGCAGGGTCTCTCCCAGCACGTTGCGGCCGCCGAACTCCGCCTGCCAGAAGGCATGCTCAGGACAACCACCGGAGCGCCCTTGGGCGTGACATCCTCCGCCGGCTGGAAAAAGCGGCCGAGCGCCGGACGGGCATCGAAGAACTCGAAGAACGAGGCGCTCACCGAAAGGACCGGGCGCTCGCGCGCCGCCTCCCGGGTCCCCACGGCCAGGGTACCTCCGGCGACACCCGCATAGAGGTCGAAGGATCCGGACCACCGCTTGAGATCGAGGTAGCGGGTGTATTCCATGCCGTAGCCGATTCGGGTCCGCTCGCGCTCGTTCCACTGGAGGTAGACCCGTCGGACCCGACCCGGGTCCTGCAACATCGGATACGGCCGGAACATCAGCCGGTCGATCACCCCGAACATCGCGGCGTTGGCGCCGATGCCGAGCCCGAGCGTGAGCACCACCGGGGCGGTGAAGCCGGGCGA
>DASYRI010000192.1:0-14476 GCA_036004545.1 Gemmatimonadales bacterium | reverse complement strand
ACGACACCGGCTGGACCTTCCAGCTGATGCGGAACCTCGCGATCACGCCGATCACCGACAAAGGCGTCCTCGACCAGAAGATGGCGCCGGTCACCGCCGAGGTCAGGGCGCCGGGCGGCATCCAGGGGACGGGCCCGGTCGTCGTGGTGGAGCACACCAGCGACAACAACCTGGTCACCTTCCGCTACAAACTCGCCGACGTCAGGATGCAGGCGGCGGAGGAAGACTTCGACGCCGGCGGGCATCGCTTCCGGGCCGGCGCGTTCATCATCGCCAACGCCGACGCCGCGAAGCTCACCCCGGTGCTGAAGGAACTGGGCCTCTCCGGGTGGGCGATGGCCCAGGCGCCGACCGTCAAGGCGCACGATCTCGATATTCCCCGCATCGGCTACGTGCACAGCTGGCAGAACACCCAGAACGAGGGATGGGTGCGCGCCGCGCTCGACCACTACGGCGTGCCCTACACCTATTTCGCCGACCAGAAGCTCCGCGAGGGGAATCTCCGCGCGAAGTACGACGTCATCGTCTTCCCCCACGTGGGGGGCAGCGCGCAGAGCCAGGTGAACGGCATCGCGAAGAACGGGACCCTGCCGCTTCCCTACAAGAAGACTGAGGCGTCGCCCAACCTCGGCGCGCTCGACCAGAGCGACGATATCCGCGGCGGCATGGGCCTGGAGGGCCTGACTGAGCTGCAGAAGTTCGTGCAGGAGGGCGGCACCCTGATCACCGAGGGATCCACCTCCACCATCTTCCCCGAGTACGGTCTCACCAGCGGCATCACTGTCGAGAGCCCGACCCAGCTCTTCGCGCGGGGGACGATCCTCCGCGGCATCATCGCCGATCCGAAGAGCCCGCTGGTGTATGGCTACGAGGGCACCCAGCTCCCGGTGTATTTCAGCCAGAACCCGGTGCTCAACGTCCCCGCGGGCGGCGGCGGGTTCGCGGGCTTCGGCGGCGGCGGGGGCGGCGGTGGCGCCGGCGGCGCACCCAATGCCGGCCTGGGCCAGAACGTCACCCCGATGGCGACACCGGTCCGGCTCTCGCCATGGAACCAGGCGGCCGGTGAGGGCCCGCAGGGCGTCGCCGCACCGGCCGGTGGCGCGGGCGGCGGTCGCGGTGGGCGAGGCGGCGCCGGTGCTGCCGGCGCACCCGCTGGTGGTGGGGGGGGAGGCGGGGGCGGCGGATTCGGCGGGGCGGCCGCCGGACCGCGCCCGCGGGTCGTACTGCAATTCCCCCAGAATCCCGACGACATGCTGCTCTCCGGCACCCTCGCCGGCGGGCAGGCCCTGGCCGGCCGCGCCCAGCTGGTGGACGCGTCGCTCGGCAAGGGCCACGTCGTGATGTTCGCGATCCGTCCGTTCTGGCGCTGGCAGACCCAGGGCACCTTTACCCTGGGCTTCAACGCCATTCTCAACTGGAACGACCTCGACGCGGGCAAGTCCGCGCCGGATGGGAGGACCTCGGCGGGGAGTCAGGAGTAGGACAGAAGGACGCAAAGACGCAAAGTGGACGGTAAACACCACCGTTGACTTTGCGTCTTTGCGTCTTTGCGTCTTACTTGCGTCTTTCCGTCCTTCCGCCCTAGTTCGTCGCCATCGCCGGCTGGCCGGCCTTCTGCTCGAACGGATTCTCGTCCGCCGTCGGCCCGTAGACCGAGGGAAGCGGCACCTCGTTCATCCGCAGATAGACTTGGAGCTGGCCGCGGTGGTGGTACAGGTGGTTGAACATGATGGTGCGGAGCATCGCCATCCGCGGCATCGCCATGATCTCGACCCCGTTCCGCGTGGCGTGCCAGGTGGCCATCATGCGGGCGTCGTCGAAGCCGTTCAGGATCTCCTTCGCGGCCTTGAGGCTCGAGTCCAGCCCGTCCAGGATCTCCTTCCGGCTGGTCGCCTCCGCCTGGGAAAAGTTGGGGATCTCGAACGGGTCCTGCGAGGCGAGGTGGGCGATCGCCTGGGGGATGTTCGCCACGTGGAGGGCCAACTGCCCCAGCGAAAATGACCTGGGATGCGGCTTCCAGGAAAGCTTGTTCTCCGGGACGCGCTCCAGCACGCGGCGGGTGGACTTCGACTCCTGCTCCAGCTCCATCAGAAACGGGTCAACGAGACGCATGGCTGTTTCTCCTGTTGAGCGATGGTGGACGAATCCCTTCAGACCTTCGTGGCGAGCCGGCCGAGGCAGCCGAACCAGCCCTCCTGGTGCCGGTTCCGCATTTCGGTGCTGGGAAGCCCGGTGTGCCTGAGTACGAGCTCGGTTTCGGCGCCCCGGTCGAGCAACTGGAGCGTTACCACCGTCTCGGGCATGTCCTGGCCCTCCCACTTCCAGGTGAACGCGAGGCGCTCGGGGGGCGCGATCTCCCGATACGCTCCGATCGCGACGTGCTGCGCCCCGTCCTTGTGGCGCATCTCGATACGGTAGCGCCCGTCCACCCGGACGTCCAGCGCATGGACGATGGTGGTGTAGTCGTCGGTCGGCGCGAACCAGCGGCTCACCGTCGCCGCTTCGGTCCACGCCCGGAAGACCCGGTCGCGCGGCGCGGGGATGACGCGCCTGACCTCGAGCGCGGCGGCGGCCGCCGGGCCGGTGGTGGCGATGTCCATGCTCCCTCCCTCTCCTCTGGTGCGGTGCGAAAGTAGCGCTCCAGCGACGCGAGCGAGCCCTCCCAGAATGCCCGATAGTCGGCCAACCAGTCGGTTGCCCGCGCGAGCGGCGCCGCCTCGAGCCGGCAACGGCGCACCCGGCCGGTCTTCCGCGCGGACAGGAGCCCCGCCCGCTGCAGCACGTTGAGGTGCTTGAGGAAGGCGGGAAGCGAGATCCGGTGCGGGGCGGCGAGCTCGGACACCGAGCGCTCGCCCCGGAGGAGCGCAGCGAGCACCGAGCGGCGGATCGGGTCGGCGAGGGCGGTGAAGGTGTGGTCGAGCGCTGGACGGTTAACCATATGGTTAACCATTAGCGCTCCGGGCGTCCTCCGTCAAGAGGGCGGGAAACGGGCCGCTCCCCTCGCGGAGGTCCGGAGGGGAGCGGCTTCATACGGTGGCCGGCGACCTGCGGTCAGGCCTCAGTGCAGCGGTCATACAATTCTGTCAAGCCGGTCCGATTTCCCTACAGCCGCAACGGGCTACCCGACCGGCTCAGTGCGGACCGGGCGAGCCCGCCGAGCGCTGCCTCCCCGGGACGATGTCGAGCCGGACCTCGGCCCAGCCGTCGACTTGGAAATACCGTACCAGGATCTCGTGCCTCCCCGGCGTGAGCGGGGCGAAATCGAGTGCCGATTCGTGGAGCGACCAGCGGTCAATCACCAGCGTGCCGTCTACCCACACCCGTAACCCGTCGTCGCTGATGGCCCGGAGGGTGTACTCGCCGGGCGGAAGCGCCACCGTGGTCTTCGCCTCGAGCGCCCAGCGAGCCTGAGGGAGCTCGCGGATCAGCGGGCGGTACCACTCGTAGTCGAGCCGGCTCGCGCGGCGCTCGAGGAGCGGCGTCGACCGGAGCAGCGCGTCGAACGCCTCGACCTGGCTCCGCGGATCGGTGCCGTCGCTCCAGGCGAAGAAGCGCGCGGTCCACTCCTGGGCCGGCTCGAATCGGCCGTAGGAGAACCGGTACGGTGTTCCGGCCGCCCGGCGCTCGCCGCGGGGAGTGACGGTGGCCCCGCCCCGGTATTCGAGGGTGAGCTCCCAGTCTCCGGCTGAATCCGTAGCCGGCGTCACCGAGAGCGTGTCGCCCACGCGGCCGGACTGGGGAGACAGCGCCGCGAGGCCACGCCGGGCGACGGCGCGCCAGGTCCCCTGGGGGCCGAGCACCGCGAGCCGGAGCGGCGCGGCGCGGGTGCTGTCCACCGGCCAGAGCTTGGGGGAGCGCCAGTCGAAGGGCCCCCATTCGTCCACGATGATCGCGGAGCGGGGCATTCGGGCGGCGGGGGAAGTAGGAATCTCCCGGAAGAGGTCTCGCTCCGTTGGCCATGACGTCCACTTCGAGACTTCGGGGGGCTTCGCGGCGTCGGGCCCGCAGGCGCCGGTGGTCCCGGCGTCTTGCCACAATACGATGGGAGTGACGCCGTGCGCGACCAGCTCGGAGAGGCTTGTGTCCGGGACCGCCGCCAGCGAGTCCACCCGGTCGAATCGATTCTTAGTGACTATGAGGTCGCTCGTGTTGGTGGCGCGGACCCCCACCCGGTTCCCCGCGAAAAGGTTCCCACTGACCTGGTAGACCCGGCTCCGAGTGTCGCGGTGCTTCGGATATCCCCAGTCCGACGGCTCGATCGGATTGGCCCAGAGGCTGATCGCGGTGGAATCACCGTCGAAATGATTCGAGGAGATCGCGTTGCTCTGCCCGTGCTCGATCGCGATACCGACGCGGTTCCGCACGAAGCAGTTGCCCTCCACTCTCGACTCGAAGCTGTAACCACCCCAGAGTCCGTGGTCGCTCCCCTCGATCCGGTTGTACCAGAACTTGTTCCTGCTGAACGTCGCCTCCATCCCGTTGGTCGGCGCGAAGCTGAAATCGTTCCGGTAGAAGACGTTATCGTTGGCCCCGCCTTCGCCGGTGTCCATGGTGTGCTGGCCGGCCCAGAGGAAGAGCCCGTCCCCGCCGTGGGTCGCCGAATTGGCGATGACGAGGTTCCCCGAGCTCTGCTCGTAGATCAGCAGGTCCGCCGAGTCCTGGCCCCGCCGGTAGAAGCCGTGGCTGTAGCCCCGGACGTTGTAGTCGAGCCGGTTCTGCGCGATGAGGTTGTGGTTCGAGCGGTAGAGCCCGATGCCCACCCCGGAGTTGAAGGAGAAACTGTTCTGGACGACCCAGAGCGAGTCGCTCCGGGTCATCAGGAGGCCGTTCATCCCCTGCTCGACCAGATTGCTGACGAGGGTGCCGCCGCGCACGTCCTCCAGGTAGATCCCCGCTCCGAATCGGAGCCACTCACCCTGTTCGTTGTGATGGAACGAGAGCCAGTCGAGCAGGCTCTCGTGCTCCACCAGGCTGTAGAGCCGGGGTTTCCAGCCGTAGCTCAGGTCATTGCCCGAGAGCGTGAGCCCCCGGGTGCCGCGAGCCAGGATGCCGACCTTGTAGCCGCGCAGCTTCGCATGGCTGATCCGGACGCCGCTCCCGCCTTCGACCCGGATCGCGACGCCGGCCGCGGCGTCGGGGGCCGCCCCCGGATCGGCTCCCGAGAGCGTCGCTCCGGCGAAATCCAGGGTGATGGAGTCGCCGCGCAAGGTGATCACCGCAGAATCGAGCGAGGCCGGAGCGGGGAAACGGTAGGTCCTGGGCGCGACCCGCGCCGAGCGGGTGATCACCATTCCGGCCCGGAGCACGATCGTGGGGAGCCGCGATCCCTGCGCGCGCAGCGTTTCGGAGGGAGAGAGCAGGAGCAGCAGGATGGTCGCCACGCCGCGCGCGCGCATGGCGACGAATCTACGTCCGCCCCGGTGCTCCTGTCGCCGAGGGGAAGGAGCCCCGGGCTGGACAGCTCAGTTCTCGGGGAGCGCCGGCTGCAGGCCGTCGAACCAGCTCTCGACCTGGGCGAGCCGCTGGAAGCCCCAGGGCGCCCCATCCTCGAGGAGGGCCACGGCCGGCCAGATGACCCGATTGGCGTAGCGGGCGTACTCCGCCGTCTCGAACAGCGTGTTGAGGTCCTTCGCTGGCGGGAGGTACCAGTCCGCCCGCGCCGCCTTGCACCGGTAGGCCTCGAGGATCCAGGGGCGCTCGCTTCTGGGAAAGCGATAAAGGAAGGTCGAGAGATCGTAGCTCACCGGGCCGACCGCCGCGTGATCCCAGCCGATGAACCTGGCCACCGGTCCGTCGGGACCCGGCATCACGAACGCGTTGTCGGTCCACGGGTCGCCGTGGAGCAGGGTGTCGGGACCGCCCAGCCTTTCGAGGAGCCGGAGCCGGCGGGGCAGCTCTTCCTGGAGCCGGTAGAGCCGGGCGAGGAGCCCGTCGCGCAGCGCACGCTGTTCCAGCGTCGGGTCCAACCGGGGCAGGGCCAGCTCCTCCAGGACGGTAATCGCATCCCGGACATTCGCGGTGAGATACGCGGCGCCGAGGCTTCCGCAGTAGTGCCGGCACTCGGGGACCAGGGCGTGCCGCGCGGCGCGGATGTGGAGCTCGGCGAGAAGCTCCATCACCATCACGGCGTCGGTGGTGTCGGGACTCGCCGGGTTGACCGGCGCTTCGCCCAGGTCATCGTAGACGTGCCACACCCAACGGCCGACGCGATCCGCCGCGGTGGCGAGGAGCCGGGCGCACCGGTCGCCGAGCCCGAGCGCGGGCAGCCACCGCCGGACCACGAGCTCGTTGCGCCAGGCGAGCCAGGGATCGAAGAGCCGGAGCACGAAGGAGTGGCTCCCGCCGTTGGAGCCGAGCCGCAGGCGATACACCCGCGCCCGGAGGCGGTCCACTTCGACCGGCCCGTCGCCGTTGGGGGTCCGGAGCACGTCGCGCAGGACGTCGCACAACTCGGCCGCGCCGGGCTCGGCTTCGCTCGCGAGAGCGGAGAGCAGGGCGGTGCGGGTGTCGCCGGTCATGCCGCCACTCCGCGCCTCCGACCCGGTCGAGGAGATAATCGTGCCTTACCGGCATGCCGGTTTTCGCGCACTACCGCCATCGCGACATCCCCGAGCTGTCTCGCGTGAGGGCGAGAGTCCCAGTCCGGCTCTCACCGGTCCTCGATCGGGCATCTTTTGCGCCGGAGCCGAGGCGTGAGGGTAGCCACCGGAGATCCGGGGTGAGGAGCAAGCCCCATCACGAGATATGCGGCTCCCCCGTGCAGCGGGTACGGGCCGTTCGGTCAGGTGGAGGCGCCCAATTCCGTGGCCGGGGCATGGCTGGGTTGCTTTGTTTTGTTGCGAAGCTACTCAGGGTGCTCGAACACGAGCTCCAGCGTGCCGCCGGGCGAGAGGAGCGACCAGCGCCCAAACAGCTCGCGCACCCGCCGGCGGACTCGCGCCAGGTCCGTGTCGGCGATGTGCCGCGGGGCCGGCCGCCCGCCCGAGGCCGCGAATGCGGCGGCGGCGGCGTTGAGCTCGGCTGTCTCCCAGATCGTCCCGCCGGCACGTTCGAGGTCGAGCCACCCCACCAGATGCTCGACCGCCACTGCCTCGGGCGGCAGCGGGCCGCGCGCGCCCTTGCCGCCGGTATCCTCGATGTCCCAGCCTGCGGCGACCAGTCCGTAGAAACCCGATCCGAACCCGAGCTCGCTCTCGACCGCATAGTGGGTCAGGTCGTGGAGCGGGAAGAACGCCGCCTGGCGGCCGCGGTGCCGCTGCCAGGTGGAGGAGCCGTCGGCACGGACGCAGCGGAGGATGGCGCCACCGTCGGCGTGGCGGGTGAGCTGGATGAGCAAGTCCGGCACCGGATGGGCTGGGCCGACTATCCCGGGGGCCGATACCCGGAGTGCGCCGCGAGCGACTCCGGCAGCACCGGCCGGATGTCGTCCTCGGTGCCCGGAATCCGGTCCGGGCCGACGGAATAGAGGTCGAAGCTCATTCCGTCCGTCGCAACCCGGTATTGATAGAGCCGCAGGCCATGGATGACCCCGGCGGCCTGGTCGTACACCTGCAGCGACCGGCTGCCCAGGTCCCGGTGGGCGAGGGCGGTGAGCGATGAGGGATAGGCACCCTTCGCGGCCCGGTAGTCTTCGAGCGCCCGGACCAGTCGGACCAGATCCTTCCGGGCGACCTCGGCCAGCGCCTGATTGATCACCTGCGACCTCCCCGCCGAGAAGAACAGCCACGCCGCGAATCCGACGATCTGGGCCACGACGCCCACCCCCGCGATCGCCGCGGCCACCAGCGCCCTGGGGCGCCTGGATAGGAGTCCCCAGGTTGCCGCGCCGGCGCCGCAGAAGAAGCCGACCCCGGGCACGAACGCCAGGGCGGCGAGCATGAAGAGGGGCCACGCGGACTTCTTTGGGCCGGTGTCCGGCTCTGCCATCTGGTCCTCCCGATGCCGCGCGGCGGCTCGACGGCCGCCCTACCCGCCGGAATGTATCATTCAGGGCACCGCCGCCGGTCCGCCACCCTCACCCCGCTTCCCGGCCACCCCATGCGCCCCGTCACGGCCACGCTGGGTCTCTTCCTGCTCGCTCGCGCGGCGCTCGCGCAGTCGAACGCGCCGCTCATGGCCAACGACCACTATACCCGCTCCCACGACTACGACCTGGTCCACCAGCGGATCGTCGTTTCGGGATTCAACTGGGACTCGACCTCGTTCGAGGGGCGGGTCACGACGACGCTGGTGGCGCGGCGGCCCGGCCTCGACTCGGTGATCCTGGATGAAGGCGCCCTCCTCCGAAACACCAGCGTCACCGGCCGCTCCGGCGCCGAGCTCCGCTCCGGCCGCCACGGCGACACCCTCGTGGTGTTTCCGGCGCATCCGCTCGGCTTCGGCGACACCCTGGTTTTCACCGTCGCCTACCACGGCCGGGTGAAGAACGGGCGCGGACTCACCTTCGTCACCCGCGACGGACGGCCCCACCGCCCCGAGCAGATCTGGAGCCAGGGCGAGGAGCAGGATAATCACCTCTGGTTCCCGACCTACGATTTCCCCAACGACAAGATGACCTGGGTGCTGGTCGCCACGGTCCCCGCCGCCGACCTCGTCGTCTCCAACGGGAGGCTGGTCTCGAACCTGGTGCGAGGCGGCACCCGGACCATGACCTGGCGCCAGGACGCGCCGTCGTCCACCTACCTCCTCTCGATCGTCGTGGCGCCGCTGGTGCGCATTCGCGATCTCTGGGAGGGCGTGCCAGTGGACTACTACGTCTACCGTGAGGACTCGAGCCGGGCCGGGCCGCTCTTCCGCCCGACGCCGGACATGATCGCGGTGTACTCGCGGCTCACCGGGATCCGGTATCCGTGGCCCAAGTACGCCCAGACCACCGTCGCCGATTTCTTCGGCGGGATGGAGAACGTCAGTGCCACGACGCTGGTGGACTGGCTGCCCGACGCCCGGGCCTACGCCGACCGGCCGTGGTTCCAGTACATCCTCATTCCCCACGAGCTGGCGCACCAGTGGTTCGGCGACTACGTGACCACGGTGAACTGGGCCAACATGTGGCTCAACGAGGGGTTCGCCGAGTTCCTTCCCGGCCAGTACTGGGGCGAAAAGCTCGGCCCCCGCGCCGAGCAGGAGTACTACGCCGACGAGTACGAGCAGTTCATGGAGATCGAGCGGCGGCGCTCGATGCCGCTGGCCTCGCTCGGGTCGAACAACATCTATCCCAAGGGCGCCCTGGTCCTGAAGATGCTTCAGCACTACCTGGGGCGGGAGCGCTTCCGGGCCTCGCTGCACGCCTACCTGAGCCGCCACGCCTACGGCAACGCGAGCTCAGACGACCTGCGCCAGGCGATCCTCGACGCGACCGGGGAGAACCTCGACTGGTTCTGGGACCAATGGGTGTATCAGGCGGGGTATCCGCAATTCGACGTGCGGGCGGCGTGGGACTCCGCGCGGGCCAGCCTCACCCTCACGGTGCGTCAGACCCAGCAGGACAGCCTCAAGCCCGACAGCACCGGGCTCCGGTTCACGGTGCCGGCGGTGTTCCGGATGCCGGTCACGCTCCGGGTCGAAGCCTCGGGGCGCGGTTCCGGGAGCGTGAGCGAAGTAACCCGCCGCGTGGAGCTCGACCGGCGGGAGCAGACGATCGAGATCGGCGGGCTTCCGCGCCCCCCCGCGATGGTGATCTTCGACGACGGCAACCAGGTGCTCAAGGGGCTCAGCTTCGAGCAGCCGACGGCGTGGCTCGCCAACCAGCTCATCCGGGACGCCGACCTCTGGAATCGGCAGTGGGTGATCGGCCAGCTGGCCGGCAAGGCCGGCGATTCGGCCGCCGCCCGCGCCCTGGCTGCGGCGGCGGTGCGGGCCGATCACCCCCACACCCGCCGGGAGGCCGCGCTGGCACTCGCGGGATTCCCGGCGGCCGTCGCGCTGCCGGCGCTGGGCGGAGCCCTCCGGGACAGCTCGTCGGCGGTGCGGAGCGCCGCCGTGGAAGCGCTCGGCCGGCTGGCCGGGAGCCCGGCGGAAGCCCTGCGCCTCGCACGGGAAGCGTTCGCCCGGGACACGAGCTACCAGGTCCGCGCGGCCGCGCTCTCGGCCGTCGTCCGGCTGGATCCCACCGGCGCGCGCGCGGTGATCGCCCAGGGACTCCGGACGCCCTCGTATCGGGACGGGATCCAGAACGCCGCCCTCGCGGCCGTCGGGCAGACCAACGACACCACCCTGGTGGGCGAGGTGGAGGGCCTCATCGCCGCGCAGGAGCTCGCGGCGCACGTGCTCGCGATCCTCGGCGCGCGCGGCAGTGGCCGCGCGCTGGACCTCGTCACCCGCCACCTGAACGACGAGCGGGCCCATGTCCGCCGCTGGATGCTCGACGCCTGCGAGCACACGCTCGCCCGGGCGAACCGCGCCGTGGCGCTCACGCAGCTGAAGGCCGCGCTCGACGGACTCACCCACGCCGACACGCGTGAGGCGGTGAGCCGGCTCATCCAGACGATCGGGAAGGACTAGCCCGCTCAGAATGCCGGCACGGAGTGCTCGTCAATATCAAACTTCACCCGGATCTGCCGCAGCCGGCGGCGGCCCGCACATCAGCTCGTCCTCCAGGCTCAGCGATCCCTGAGCCGCCGCACGAACTTGAGCCCCGACCACACCTCGTCCACCGCGCAGACCTTGATGTCCACCAACCCCGCAGCGAGCCCGATGTTCCGCACCACGTTCCCATCGAGATCGGTGGTGACTCCCGAGGTCTTCTTGGGCCAGGCGACCCAGAGCATCCCCGCCGGAGAGAGCCGGGCGGCCCAGCGGGGGAAGCGGGTGCCGAGCGTGCCGCGGTCGGAAGCGAAGAGCAGGACGAAGTCGAGCTGACTTCTACCCTTCGTCACCACTCGCGCGCCGGGCGGAATGGGCTCGAGCGCTCCGGCGAATCCGGCCGGCGCGCCCGGGAGGGCGTAACGGTGCGAAGGCTTGAGGCCGAGCTTCCCGACCAGGGGCCTGCCGCTGTAGCCCGCCATCCGCACCTCCGCCGGGAAGTAGGCAGTTCCCTCAGACGCCGCCGGTGCGGAAGTCGAGCTCGGCGCCGCAGCTCCCACAGACCCCCTCCGAAGCGTCGTCGGCCCCGCCGGTCCAGGTGATGTCGGTCTTGCCGCAGAGCGGGCAGGCCCAGGCGCCGCAAGGGTTCTCCGCGGAACGCCACCGCCCCTCGAAGCTGCCGGGGGTCGGGCCGGCTTCACCGACCTCCACGGCGGAACCGACCGGCGCGGCTTTGACGGCGCGCTGGAGGGAATCCCACGCCGCGAGCAGCTCCTCCAGGTCGCGGCACCCGGGCCGATACACAGCGCGGAGCGCCCGCCGGATGGGGATCACCGAGGTCCGCACGGTCTCCTGCCACGGTTGGTTGCCGAGCCGGGCCCGGGAGATGCAGCGGGCCGTGATCTGGTCGGTGCGGTCGTAGCGCGAAAGCAGCTGGTCCAGCCGTGCCCTGGTCAGCGCGCCGGCGAGGAGCCACTGATCCCCCGCGACCCGACACGCGCCGGCCCCGGCGCCGGCGATCTCCGCCGCGAGGCCGTCGAGCTCCCTGATGTCGCCGTCCACCCGCCGCCAGCCCAGGTAGAGATTGCGGGTCTTGGCGTCGGCGATGTCGAGGAGTGCTACCGCGCCGGGGAGCCGCGGGCCGAGCTTCGCGCGGATGGCGGCGGTTACGGCCGGGTTGGGCATCTCGAAACCTCCTCGCCGAGCCAGTCGCCGAGGCGCGTCGTCCGGCGGAGCGCCTCGGGATGCCGGCGGAACCAGCTCATCACGAGCAGCATCTCCTCGATCGTCCCGGTGGGGAGCGGTCCGGGTGGATCCACCGCGGCTGCTTCCCGCACGACCACGCCCCGGAACGCCTCCCGCTCGATCGGGGTCGCGGGCCAGGGGTAGCAGGCCCGCACGACGCCCCGGCGGATCAGAAACGCGCGGTCGTCGCCGAGATGGCCGGGGTCGCGATAGACGAAGGTGAGCAGCTCGACCGCCACCCGCGCCCGCGTCAGGGCGCCGAGCAGCCACTCCAGCGCCTCGAAGCGCTCCCGCCACCGGGCCGCCGCCTCGAACTCGCCCCGGTCAGCGGCCGCCATCATCCCGGTCACGATCCGGTCCACCGGCGCGATCGCCCGCCCCTCGAGAAAGGCCACCGCCGCCGCAACCCGCTCCCGGTAGCCGCGCTCGCTCACCAGCCCGGCGCAGGGCCCGCTGCAGGTTCCGAACTCGTAGCGAGGGCACGCGGCATGACGCGGGGTGTCGAAGAGGTCGCCCTGCTCGGCGAACGCCATCGGCATGCGGTCGGCGCAATCGCGGAGGCCGAGCAGATCGTTGAGCACGCGGATCCCGTCCAAGGCGCGTCCCCGGGAGGGGAGCGGCCCGTAGTAGCGGGCGCCCTTCCGGGCGGGGTTCGCCGTGCTGCTGAGCCGTGGCGCCGGTCCTTCCGCCACGCCCACGAACACCGCGGTCCGTCGCCGGTTCATGTGGAGGTTGTACACCGGCCGCCATTTGCGGATCTCGCGCAGCTCGGCGAGTTGGGCCGCGAACTCGCTGGAGACGTACTCCCAGGCGATGTCGCTCGCCGCGTGGAGGATCCGGGCGGCCTTGTCGTCGGGGTACTTCGCGTGGAAGTAGGAGAGCAGCCGCTGGCGGACCCGGCGCGCCTTCCCGACGTAGAGCACCCGGCCTGACGCGTCCAGCATCCGGTAGGTCCCCGGACGCGGCTCGGCCAGGTGGCTGACCCGGCGGCGAAGGCCGTGGAGGTCGCCGGTGGGGAGGGGAAGCGCGATCGCGCGGGCGGCCGCGCTCACCGCGGGGACCGGCGGCGGAAGGTGGCTGGCTGGCTCACGACTGGCACCGGTGGCAGAAGACCGTGATACGGGCGTCAATCGCGTGGGTGCCGGTGAGCGTGACGCCGCAGCGCCGGCACGGCTCGCCCTCGCGGTCGTAGACCAGGAGCTCGAGCTGGAAGTTGCCGGGCCGGCCCGTGCCGGTGCGATAGTCCCGGATGGTGCTCCCCTGCGAAGCGATCGCCGCCTCCAGGATGCGCACCAGGTGCGCGTGAATCCGCCCCGCCGCCGCACGGGTTACCAGCCGCGCCGGCTTCGACGGATCCACCCCGGCCGCGAACAGGGCCTCGTTGGCGTAGATGTTCCCCACCCCCGCGAGGGCCCGCTGGTCCATGAGCACCTTCTTCACCGCCGCGCGGGAGCGGGCGAGGATCGCGGCGAGCGCCGCGGGGGTGAAGCCGGGGTCGAGCGGCTCGGGGCCGATCGCCGTGGTATAGCGATCCCACCCCCGCTGGTCGAGCCAGAGCAGGGTGCCGAGCCGGCGGACGTCGCGGTAGAGGAGCTCGCGGCCGTCGTCGAGCCCGACCCGGAGCACCGCGTAGGCGCGCTCCGCCGACGTGAGCGGCCGTTCCATCACCAGCAGCGACCCGGTCATCCCGGGCTGGACCACCAGGCGGCGGGCATCGGTCTCGATCACCGCATGTTTGGCGCGCCGGGTGAGGCCCCGCACCCGCGCGCCGCGGAGGCCGGCCAGGAGGACCCGCCGGCTCACTCCGCGAAGCACGTCGTCGTGGGAGAGCACGGCCCGAACGAACCGCCGTCCCTTGAGGCGGGGCCGGAGGTCGCGAACGATCGTCTCGACTTCGGGGAGCTCGGGCATGATGAAAAGTAGGGAGCCAGGGAGCCAGGGAGCTAGGGAGCTGGCCGTCCGCGCTGTCCCTCCTCGCTCCTCGCTACTCCCTACTCCCTACCCGGCTTGCCTCCCGCCACCCGATATCCCGCCGAAACTGTTTTCCTTCGAACCGGATTGCCTCGGCCCCCCGCCGGCTCGCCTCCTGCGCCGCGGCGAAGCTCGGCGCAAGCGCCGTCACGGCGAGGATCCGGCCACCGTTGGTGCGGAGGACCCCGGCTTCGTCGCGCCGAGTGCCGGCGTGGAAGACGATGGTGCCCTCGGGAAGCAGCTCGGGGGCTGGGATCGCGATCGGACTCCCCGGCTCGGGAGTCTCGGGGTACCCCTGCGCGGCGAGGACCGTGGTGACGGCGGCGTCGTCGCGCACCCCAAGCGGAGGGAGTGGTTCGCCGGCGCCGGCGGCCCGGCACGCCGCCAGGAGCCCCGAAGTGATCCGGGGGAGCACCGCCTGGGCCTCGGGGTCGCCCAGTCGGCAATTGAACTCAATCACGTTGGGAGTGCCCATCTGGTCCACCATCAGGCCGGCATAGAGGACGCCGGTGAAGGGGGCGCCGCGGCGCTCGAGCTCCGCCAGGGTCGGCTCGAACACCTCGCGTCTGACCCGCTGGAGCAGCGCCGGCGTGGCCACCGAGACGGGGCTGTAGGCGCCCATCCCGCCGGTGTTGGGGCCCGCGTCGCCCTCGAGCAGGCGCTTATGGTCCTGCGCCGACGGGAGGAGCACCGTGTCCCAGCCATTGGTGAGCGCCAGCACCGAGAGCTCCTCGCCCTC
>DASYRI010000191.1:0-33856 GCA_036004545.1 Gemmatimonadales bacterium | reverse complement strand
CGGGAGCAGCAACCTAACCAGCATTTGGAGCTGCCAGCCGCGCGCTATTTCGCCAGCCGGCGCGGCCGGCGTTATGTTCACGAAGAACCGTCCGCGCCGGCTGGCGGGAGCGCGGCTGCAGCTCAAATGCAGGGCGTTAGGGAGCTAACGCGATTCGTCAGTCGCAGCGTTCATTGACTTGTAATCACGAGATTAGGGACAGCTAATCGTTCCCGATGTTCGCCACTCATCCGCCGGTTGTACCGTAGCGCTCATCGAATTATGGGCGCTTGCGATCGAACGAATCGTCGCAGTTGTACGAGGCGGATGGTTCGCGACGCAGATCGTCGCCGTTGTCCTCCTTCATCACGGCTACGGCTCAAGCAGTTGAGGCAGCGGATACGTCAATACTTGGATCGATTGAAGCCGGATCCGCGCCCGTGCGGGTCGTAAACGCGGCGGGCGAGTAGGGACGGGCGACGGGTGGAAACCACGTCATCCCGAGGAGCAACGCAACGAGGGATCTTCAGTCGGTGTCGAGACACATCCAACTCGACCGGTTACAGGAGATCCCTCGTTGTTTCACTCCTTGGGATGACGCTAAGTTCTGTGAAACCAACAGTTGACGGCTTTCTCGAAGTTCGTGTCGATTTTGACTGGTCGCGTTCGACGTGTTAGTGAGGCCGCGAAGGGCGCGGTGAACATAGGTGACACTTCGACTAACCTGCATCACGAAACTCGACCGAGCATCTCGGTCCGGCTCCCTAACGATCGTTGAGCCCGACGTGCGATCTCCGGTGCGGCTGCGCCGCAGCGGCCCCGTACCTGAAGCGCGAGTCGTTAGACGGCAGGGCTCACCGGCAGTACCAGTCGTTCTCGATGTGTTGTTCTTGAAGACGGATGAGCCGCAATCGTGACCAACTCCGCAATGCCTCCGCTCCGACGCCCTGGCCTCGCGATCAAGCTCGGCGCTACTACGCTGGCAGGGCCAGCGGCCGTTGCCGCGCTGGTCCTTTTCCTCGGAGTACTCGCTGGCCTTGTTGTCTGGATCCGCCCGACACTCCGAATGTCGATATCAGCGACGCTCTGGTTGCTGTTCCTTCTGTACTGGGCCGTCGCCGCGAGGAACGTCGCTCCAACAAGGAGCGCGGACCTGCCCGTCCCCGGACTCCGAACCCGGTTTGCCCCCCTCTCCACCCTCGTCGTCGGTGCGGGCCTGGCCCTTCAAGCCGTGTCCGTTCTGCTCGCCGTCTGGGCCCGGCGGCACCTGGGCCGCAATTGGAGCGGGGCGGTGGCGATTGCCGTCGATCATGAGTTGGTGCGCTCCGGTCCTTATCGAGTGATGCGACACCCGATCTACAGTGCGATGATCGGCATGTACGTCGGGACTGGACTCGTCTCCGGTGAGCTCCACGCCTTGCTGGCGCTGGGCATGGTGACGGCCGCCTACTGTCGGAAGATCCCTCTCGAGGAACGCGCCCTGGGCGAGGTCTTCGGCCCCGCCTATGAGGCATATCGGCGCGAGACTGGGCGTTGATACCTGGTCTCGTCTGACCAGTCGGTCGAAGGCTTGAGCGGCCGCCGACTCAAGAGATCGACACCCGCTCGATTCCGCCCACCCATCGGTCAATCGTGTCGCAGCGCCAGCAGCGGATCGAGCCGGGTCGCGCGACGCGCGGGCAGGAAGCTCGCGGCCAGGCCGACGAGGATCAGGAGACTCGATGCGCCCGCGAAGGCGAGCGGATCGCCGAGCGGAACACCGTACAGCAGGCTACGGAGCAACCGGACCGATGCGAGCGCAGCAACGACGCCGATGCCTGCGCCGGTGAGTGAGAGGACGCCCCCTCGGCGCAGGACCAGCCGCGCCACTTCGCCGGGGCCCGCTCCGAGCGCCATCCGCACACCGATTTCCCGGGTGCGCTCCGTGACGCGAAAGGCCAGCACGCCGTACAGGCCGAACGCGCTCAGGAACAGGGCGACGGCGCCGAACCAGACCAGCAGGGTCCCTGCCACGCGCACCGGCTGAAACTCGTACTTCAGCCGGTCGACGAGGGCCTGGTCCTCGCTGATGGGCATGTCGGGATCGACCTTCGCGATCACCTTGCGAATCTCCGCGAGCATGACGTGGGGATCACCCGCAACCAGGATGTGGGTCCGCGATTCGGTCGAGAAACTGTCACCGTTTCCCTGCCAATAGCTCCGGTATAGGAACGGCTCAGCGGACTGGCCGGCGCTCCGGTAGTGAAGGTTCGGCACCACACCGACCACCGTGCTCGGCACGCCATCCACCACCAGGCGCCGCCCGATCGCATCGCCGTGAGGCCAGTAGCGCCGCACCAGGGCCTGGCTGACGATGGCCACGGCGGGCGCGCCGGCGACATCCTGTTCATCGAACTCGCGTCCCGCCAGGAGCCGCACGCCGAGGGTCTTGAAGAATCGGGGCCCGACGCGATTCGCCGGGATGCGGGTGGCCTGGCTCAGGTCCGCCGGAGGGTCGTTCGGCAGCCAGATGGGTATCGTATTGTCGTTCCAAATCGCGGGGTTCTGGGCCGGACTGGCCGAGATGACTCCCGGCGTCGCTGCCAGCCGGCGGTGAACCTCCACCTGGAACGCCCGCGCCCGCGCCGCGTCGTAGCCGGCCAGCGTGGGCCGTAGCCGCACCATCACCACCCGGCTCGGGTCGAAGCTCTCCCCCCGGTAGATGTGCCGCAGGCTCCGGATCAGCAGCGTCGCGTCGATCACCAGGACCAGCGACAGCGCGACCTGGAGGACCACGAGCGCATCGCGCAGCCGCGACCGTCCCGGGCCGGGCGATTGCCCCTCGTCCTTGATGGTGGTGAGCAGATCGGTCTTGCTGGCGCGCAAGGCGGGCGCCAGCCCGAAGGCGAGCACGGTCGCGAGCGTGACGGCGAGGGTGACCCCCAGCACGGCGGGATCGAGTCCCAGCGTGAAGAACGTGGGCGTGCCGGAATAGTTGAAGCGGTAGAAGTCGAGGATGGCCCGGTCGCACAGCACGGCGACGCCGATCCCGAGCGTTCCACCAAGGAGTGCGAGCAGCAGACTCTCGGCGAGGAGCTCACGCACGACCCGCGACCGGCTCGCGCCGAGCGAGCGGCGCAGCGCGAATTCCCGGGCCCGGGCCAGATTCCGCGCGAGCAGCAGCCCGGCGAGGTTAGCGCACACGATCAGGAGCACCACGCCGACGGCCCCGCCCAGCAGCGCGATGATCCGCCCGCCGGCCTCCTGCAACGCGGGATCGGTGCCCCGGGCAGGCTTGATGAGGACGCCGAGTCCCCGGTTGGTCTCCGGGCGGGCGGACTCGAGCTGCCGGGCGAGCGTCGCCAGCTCGGCTTGCGCGTCCGTGACGGCCACGCCGGGGGCCAGCCGGCCGATCAGGCTGACGATGTTGCAACCGGGCGCGAAGCCATCGCAGTACCGGTATCCGACCCGAAGCATGCTGCTGGGAATCCAGAGACTGACCCTGACCTTGCCGAAGGCGACGCCCTCGAGCCCCGGAGGCGCTATGCCCACGATCGTGAACGACACTCCGTTCAAACGGATCACCCGTCCGAGGACGCCGGGGTCCCCCGCAAAGCGGGACTGCCAGAGGGCGTAGCCGAGCACGACGACGGGATCGCGACCGGGAGCCTCCGCCGATTCCTGGTTGAAGAACCGCCCGATCAGCGGGGTGAGACCGAGGGTCGCGAAATAGTTGGGGCTGGCGACGCTGCCGATGATCGCGGCCGACTCGTTGCCGTTGACGAAATGCAGCGGCGCGGTGTAGTGGGCCGCGAGGCTGGCGAACGAGCGCGCGTGCTCGCGATAGTAGCGGTAGTCCAGGTACGACAACTGGGTGTACTCGGTCCCGCCGGTCCGGGTCTGATATACGTGGACCAGCCGGTCGGCGCCGGGAAAAGGGAGGCTGGCCTGGAAGAGCGCATACACCAGGCTCGCGATCGCGGTGGTGGCGCCGATGCCGAGGGCGAGCGTGCCGGTGGCGACGCCGGTGAAGGCCGGGCGTTTCTTCAGCGCCCGAGCAGCGTAGCGCAGGTCGCGTCCCAGGTCCCGGACCCACGCGCCGGCCCGGACGTCGCGAACCTCCTCCTTGACCTGGTCGAGTCCACCCAGCTCGAGGGCGGCGGCCCGCAACGCCCGATCCGGGGCCATCCCCATCCTGACCTTCTCCGCAACCAGCAGGTCCAGATACGCGCGCAGCTCGTCGTCCAGCTCCCGCTCGACCCGGGAGGGATGCAGCAGGTTTCGCAGCCAGCTTGCCAGCCGGAAGGAGCGCGCCATGCGGCCTCCGCTTACGCTTTCACGCCCAACCCGATGGCGAGGGACCCGCGGCCCCGCTGCCCGGTTTCGGTCTTCAGTTGCCGGCGGCCGGAGTTCCCCGCAGCGACGTCGTGTCGCGCGCCACGGCTGCCGTCCTATAGAAAGGCGATATAAGAGTGGCATCCGTGATATAGAATGTCAATAGGAGGCGCTCCTCCCGGTGCCTTCCCCCGGGCAGCCGCGGGGCACGCCGACAGCACCGTGAGCAGCCGGGTAGACGACGATGGATCGGGGTTTCGCTCCAGCCTCGCCCCCGGCCATTCGACGGCGGCTCGAGCTTCGACGCCGCTGCGCGATCACTGGCCCCTTGCGCCCGGGGGATGCGACGATCAATATGGTGGCGCCCTCCGGCAAGGAGCCCCCGTGTGGCACCGCATTGCTCCCGCCCTGCTGTTCGTCGCTTCGAGCCTTCCCGCCCAGCAGCCGGCCGTTCCGCTCTACACCGATCTCGGCACCCACCACCGCACCATCGGGACCCGTGTCCCCCTCGCGCAACAGTACTTCGATCAAGGCCTGCGTCTGGTGTACGGCTTCAATCACGCGGAGGCGATCAGGTCTTTCACCCGCGCGACCGAGCTGGACCCGGCCTGCGCCATGTGCTGGTGGGGTATCGCGTACGCCCTGGGCCCCCATGTGAATGCGGGAATGGATTCCGCCAGCGGGGTGAAGGCTTATCAGGCGGCCCAGAGCGCGCTGTCGCGGAGCCGCAATGCGAGCGCATGGGAGCGCGCCTATGTCGCGGCGGTGGCTGCCCGGTATGCTCCGGTGCCGCCCGCCAATCGCGCCGGTCTCGACTCCGCCTACGCCCGCGAGATGGGCGCGGTCGCCCGGATGTATCCCGACGATCTGGATGCCCAGGCGCTCGCCGCCGAGGCGCTGATGGATCTGCGGCCCTGGAATTACTGGACGCCGCAGGGAACGCCGTACCCCGGTACGGACGAAATCGTGCGGCTCCTGGAGGGGGTCATCGCCCGTAATCCGGAGCATCCCGGCGCCTGTCACTATTACATCCACGCGGTGGAGGCGGTGACGCCGGAGCGCGCGGTGCCCTGTGCCGAGCGCCTCGCGCGCCTGATGCCGGGAGTCGGGCATATGGTGCACATGCCGGCCCATATTTATGTCCGTGTCGGCAGGTACAACGACGCGGCCTCCAGCAACGTGCACGCGATCCATACCGACGAGATGTTCATCGAGGGACAGAAGCCGGTGACCGTCTACTCGCTGGCCTACTATCCGCACAACATCCACTTCCTCGCGTTCGTCTCCACACTGGCCGGGCGGAGCGCCCAGGCGATCGAGGCCGCCCGGACCCTCAAGTCAAAGGTGAATCTCGGCGTGGCGCGGCAGGTGTTCATGCTGCAGGAGATGGTTCCCTATTACGTGCTCACCCTTACGACCTTCGGGCGATGGGACGATGTGCTCGCCGAGCCGCTCCCCCCGTCCGACCTTCGCATGCCGCTGGCGCTGGCCTACTATGCCCGTGGCGTCGCGCAGGCTGCCAAGGGACAGTTCGTGGAGGCGCGCATGGCGCTGGACACCGTGCGGGCCATTGACGCGGCCACCCCGGCGGGCGCCGATCAGAAGACGGCCGTCTCCATCGCCGTCCACGCCCTCATGGGGGAGATCGCGACGCGGAGCGGCAGCGCCGATGAGGGGATCGCTCACTTTCGCGAAGCCTTGAAGATCGAGGACGCGGGTCTCTACTTCGAGCCGCCCAGGTGGTATTACCCGGTCCGTCATTCGCTGGGCGCGGCGCTGCTCAAGGCCGGCCGGCATGCCGAGGCCGAAGCAGTTTACAGTGAGGACCTGAAGCGGTTTCCCGAGAACGGGTGGTCGCTGTTCGGACTCGCCGCCGCGCTCAAGGCACAGGGAAAGGCGGCCGACGCGGCAGCCGTGGAGCAGCGGTTCGCGAAGGCGTGGGCGGGAGCCGACGTCAAGCTGACCGGGTCGCGCTTCTGACCGGTGGCTGGAGCGGACCGGCTTCGAAATCCCGGGTCATTCGGCGCGCAAGGTCTCGGTCGGACTGATCGAAGCGGCGCGCCATGCGGGGAGCATTGCCGCGCCGAGCGCCGCCAGCGCCAGCAGGGCGGCCGCGAGCGCGACGGTGGGTCCGTCGAAGCCGCTGACGCCGTAGAGCTGCGCCTCGACCAGCCGGCGCAGCGCCCACGCGGCCGGCAGCGCGATACCCGCTCCCGTCCCGATCATGATCAGCGCGTCCCGCACCACGAGCCATACCGCGGCCGAGCGCGTGGCGCCGAGCGCGAGCCGCACGCCGATCTCCGGAGTTCGCCGGGTGACGACGAACGACATCACCCCATACAGGCCCACGATCGAGAGCAGGAGGGCAATCACCCCGAAGCCGCTGGACAACGTCGCCAGCATCCGCTCCGTCGCCAGGGACCGGTCGATCTGCTCATCGAACGTCATCAGGGAACGGACCGGGAGCGTCGGGTCCACCCGCCTGACCGCCGCGCGAACCGCCGGGAATACCGACTCCGGATCGCCGCGCACCCTCAGGTAGTACGCCCCATCGCCCGAGTCCCGGTCCCAGAACGATACGAACACCTGTTCGGCTTCCTCGCGAAGGGTGCGACGGTTGAAGTCTCGAACCACTCCGATGATCTCGATATTCGTGACGGTATTGGGACGGTTGCCCCATCCGAGATGATGTCCGATGGGGCTCCGGTCCCCGAAGTATCGCCGCGCGAAACTCTGGTTGACGATGACCGCGCGAGGGGCGGTTTCCGGGCTCCCCGGCGGGCGAACTTCTCGCTCGTCGAAGTCGCGGCCCGCAACCAGCTGGGCTCCCAGCGTCGCGAAAAACCCGGGACCGACCCGCATGGTAAGCACACGATCGGTGACGATGCGGCTCTCGCCCTGAACAACCATGACGGTCGACGAGCTCCCGCCCGACAGCATGTGCGTGTTCGCCACCGCGGCGCGCTCGACACCGGGGAGGTCCTGCAGGTCCCGGAGCAAGGTTCGCATGGCCTGCTCGGCATCGCGTTCCGAATAGCCGATCGAGGGCGGGTCGACCCGGAACATGACGAGCCTGCTGGTCGTGAATCCAGGTCCTTTCGCATACAGACGCTCCAGCGTCTGCACGAACAAGCCGGCCCCGATCAACAGGAGCAACGTGAAGGCCATTTGCCCGACCACCAGGGCCTTCCGGAGCCGGATCCCTCCCGCTATGCGGGAGCGCTCCTTGAGCGACGCGATGAGCGGAATCCGTCCGATTTGCAGGACGGGCGCGAGGCCGCATACGCCGCCCGCGAATACGCAGACCAGGAAGCCGAACAGGAAGACCCGTTGATCGACGCGGAAGCTCAGATCGGCATCCTGCGACAGGAAGGAGACCAGCGTCCGAGCCACGGCCGGCGCCGCGAGCAGACCGAACAGGCCTCCTCCGGCGATGATGAGCATGCTTTCGACCAGCAGCTGCCCCGCGACGCGGCCACGCGAGGCTCCCAGCGCCATGCGCGTGGTCAGCTCCCGGCGGCGCGCCGCCCCGCGCGCCAGCAGCAGCCCCGCGACGTTCAGCGTGGCCAGCAGGAGCAGGAGCACGGTGCCGCCCATCAGAACTCCGAGCGGCCGCTTCAGCACAGGGCGGAGGTCCGACCGGCCCTGCGCGGCGGGGAGTACCTCGATCGTCGAGGCGAGGAAGTCGCGGCGCTGCTCCGCGGTCGTGCTCGGGAAGCCCTCCAGGCGGGTTTCCCCCTCGAGCATCGAGCGGAACCAGGGTTGGAGGCCGACTTTCGCCTGCTCCGCGGTCATTCCGGGTTTGAGGCGCCCGAACACATGCATCCAGAAGGCGCGCCGGTCGAACAAGCGGTCGAATTCGGGGGTCGCCTGGCGCTTCATCATGGCGGGAATCCACAGCGCCGGCGCCGCGAAGGGATCCACGCCCCGAAAACTCGCCGGCGCGACCCCGATCACCGTCATGGGATAGTTGTTGACCAGCACCTTCCGCCCGACCACGTCCCGGGCGCCTTCCAGGGTGCTCTGCCAGTAGTCGTGCGAGAGCACCACCACGGGATGGGCGCCGGGCCGCATATCGTCCGACCGGTCGATGAGCCTGCCCAGCTCCGGGCGCACGCCGAGGACGGGGAAGTAGGAGCCCGACACGAGGTCGGCGGCGACGGGATCCTGCTCTTCCCCCGTCAGCAGGTGCACGGTCGTCGGGTAGCGGCAGAACACGCCGTCGAAGAACCGCTTCTGCTCTTCGAGGTCGCGACACAGCGGATAGGACAACAGGTTGCCGCTGCCCCAGTTGGCAGAGAGGGAACGGCCGTTCCAGTCCAGCAGCACGAGGCGGCCGGGCTCGTGCACCGGGAGCGGGCGGAGCAGGACCTGGTCGACCAGCGAGAAGATCGCGGCGCTGCCGCCGATCCCCAGCGCGAGGGACAGCATGGCGGTGGCAGCGAAGCCTCGGCTTCGCAGCAGGGCGCGTGCGCCGTAGCGGAGGTCGCGACCCACGTGGTCGACCCAGCGCCAGATCCAGGTATCGCGCACCTCCTCCTGCACCTGGGCGATGCCGCCGAGCTCGAGGGTCGCCTGTCGGCGTGCTTCTGCTTCGCTCAGGCCCGACCGCCTCAGCTCATCGACACGGCGATCCGTGTGATACCGCAGCTCACGGTCGAGGTCCCGCTCCAGCCGGCGGCGGCGCCAGGGAAACAGATTGAGAATCCTGGCCATGGCGCTATCCCCCCTCGTCGAAGATCAGCCGCACGGCGTGGGTGAGCCGGCTCCAGCTCTCCTTCTCGACCACGAGCTGTTTCCGGCCCCTCCGCGTGAGCGAATAGAACTTCGCGTCGCGGCCCGTGTCCGACTGGCGCCACTCGGCGCTGAGCCACCCTTTCTGCTCGAGCCGGTGCAACGCAGGGTACAGTGACCCCTGGTTGACCTGCACGGCGTCACGGGAGACCTGCTGGAGCCGCTGCGCGATGGCGTAGCCATGGGAAGGCTCCAGCGACAGGGTCTGGAGGATGAGCATGTCGAGCGTCCCCTGCGGGATCGCCAGGCGGGCGGTGGGCATCGTTACCTAGACCTTCGACATATTACGACCGGTGCCGAAGGTGTCAAGTCCTGCCTGCGCCCAAAGAGGGGCGGGCCCGGGATTCCTCGCGCCTGACGCCTGGGCGTTCCCCGCATCTCACAAGGACGGCCCCGGCGGTGAACACCGGATTGCCGCCTAACCCGCGCGTGCTCGTGTCCTGTCCGTGACCGCTCCGGCCCCCGCGAGATATATTCTCTGGCGTGGCTTCGCGGCGGCCTGGCCAGGGCCGCGCTGCCGAAGCGCAGGACGCTAGACGGCCGCTGATAGGTATGCCTCCGACTACCGTGACGCGCGCACCAACCGACGAGGAGCTCGCCCATCTCCGCGCTCTTCCCGCCCGGCTCTTCGGCTGGTGGAGCGGTATCCTCTCGGGGCTGTGCGTCCTCGCCGTCGTCTTTCTCGTCGTGCTCCTGGCCACCGCGTTTCTCGAAGGCCCCCCGGCCTGGGCGGCCCCGGCCGCACTGACTTCCGGGTGGCATAGCGGCGATCGGCTGGTAGGTACGGGTGCAGCTCCGCGAGCGTCGGGACCTCGCGCGCAGGACGTCCGGCAGGGCCAGAGAGCTCGCCGCGGGCCACGTTGTTCGCGGTGACCTACGTCGTGCAGGATGCTGTTGCCGTGGAGGAGGCCGAAGACGAGGGGTTGAGCTTCTACCTTCTTCTGGACGATGGGCGCACCCTCTTTCTCTCCGGCCAGTATCTCTATGATCCGGCGGCTCAGGGCTTTCCTGGGTCAGTTTCGAGATCGCCCGCGCTCCAATCGGCGGTTGGGTTCTTTCGCTGAGCGGCCTGGGAGCTGCCCTGCCTCCCAGTTACACCCGAGCCCCCTTCACTTCCAGGCTCTGAAGGGGAGTGAGCAACCGGGAGGATAGGTAACGAAGTCGGCCTCACCATGCCCTGCACCGAACGCCTCGCCTGCGCTCCTGTTCCGGTCTTGCGCGCCCGGCTCGGCGCCGGTTAGCCTTCACCGTCGGGCGTTCGTGCCCGTCCCGCAGATGTAAAACCCTCGACGACTCCGTACACCATGAAATGCCTTCTCTGCATCTGCCTCGCGGTTGGCGCTTCCCTGGATGGGTTCGCTGCCGGCTCGCCCGACGACTCCAAGGAAATACAGGGGAGTTGGAAGCCCGTCCGGGCCGAGTTGGCTGGCCAGCTCATGACCGACGCCGTTCTGAAAAACATCAGTCTCAAACTCGAAAACGGTAAGTATGAAGCTTCCGTCGCAGACGCACTGGACAAGGGGACTTACACGCTCGATTCCACCAGTCGGCCCAAGAGCATGACCATCACCGGCACGGATGGGCCGAACCAGGGCAGAACGTTTCCCGCGATCTACGAACTCAAGGGTGACACCCTCCGCATCTGTTACGACCTTTCCGGCGCGAAACCTCCCACGGAGTTCAAGGGCGTCGCGGGTACGAAGCTCTATCTTGTGACCTACACCCGTCAGAAGGAGTAGCCCGTATCTCCGAATGAACCGGGCGCCTCGCCATGCGCTGCAGCGAACCCGGCTCGCGCGCTCCGACGGACAGCTGGCATCCCCCTTTACGCGCCGCCGGCGCGCCTACACCGGCGTGGAGACGTCGCTCACGTCCGGTGCATCGAGGCGCTTGAGGGGCTCCTGCCGGGCCAGCACCCGTTCGGCGAAATCGAGACGCTCGGCGAGCTCCGCCAGCTCGCGGGAATATTCAGCGTGGCGAAGGGCCTGGCGGTCCAGTGCCGCGGCCAACCGGGTGTCGATCAGTTCTTCGGCCTCCGCCAGCCGAGCGGCCACGGACTCGAGACGTGCCAGATCGGCGGGCCCCAGGCGGGATCCACGCGGGTCGCGCCACAGGCCAAGGGAGGCCAGGACCCGTCGCGGCGCCCGGGCAACGAAAGCCAGGGCCGTCCCTGCGTAGTGCAGCGGATTGATCGTGCGCACCAGGGCCATAAAGCGGCCGCCTTCGTAGACCCCAAGCGCCATGTCCAGGACGTCGAAGATCTCCTGGTCCAGCCCGTCTCCGTAACGGGCGCTGAAGATCCGCTGGAGCACCTCGACCCGACCCAGTGCCGGGCCCGAATCGGTGGTTGCCGCGGCTCCGGCCGATCCGCCCAGGCCGGCCGCGCGGACGATCTGGATCACGCGCGGCAGCATCTGGTTGATCCGGGAACGGGCGGCCTGGGCGCCCTCCCAGTCCATCGGTACGTCGTTGACGTCCCGCTCGGACCGCTCGAAGTAGGTCTCCACCTGGCGGCGGAACAGCCGGAGCTCCCGCGCTCGATGAAGGTTCGGGACGATGGTGAGCTGATCGTGGGGTTTCAGCATCCCTTGATTCCCGGGCCACCGGGTAATTTCGCGGAGGCGGCCACGCCCTTCGGCGAACGGAGCCGGCCCCGCGGCCCCGGAATATTAACCGTACCCCTGGCCCGGCGAGGTGCGGATTCCGCCTACCCACGGAATCGACAAGGGAGCGGCATGGCTTAACCCGCCCCTGTTTCTGCCGGGATCCTGAGCGCCTCAGCGGCCGCCGGTTATCATTGGCCGGGCTGGACGGCGGCCGCCGCAGGGCACCCCGGCCGAGGCGCATGGCGTTCGGGTGCCCCCAATCCGGAGGCGCACATGCTCTTCTCGCGGCAAATGCGCGCGCTGATGAAGCTGGCGGGGCTGTGGGCCGTGCCGTGGACGCTCGCCGGCCTCGGGCTCGGCCTCTACCGATGGGTGACAACTGCCCACCTGCCGGGGGAGCCCGGATCACTCGTCGGCTGGCTTGCCACTCATGGCCTGGCATTTGGCGCCCTTGGCCTGATCTCCGGTCTCAACGTGGGCCTCTTGCTCGCCCGCGCCGAGCGGGGCCGGCAGGTGGAACAGATCAAGCCGGGTCGGCTTGCCCTGTGGGGTGTCATCGGCGGCCTGGGACCGCCGCTGCTATTCGGTGTGCTCGGCCTGCTCTTCGGCGCTCCCGCCGCGGTGTATTTACCCCTGGCCGGGCTGGGGGTGGTCAGCGCTGCGATGAGCGGTGCCCTTCTCACGACCGCCGTCGGGGCTGCCAGGCGGCGTGCCCTCCCACCAGAGCATGACGCGGGCAAGCTCGGGGCAAACTAACCCGCTTGAGGCAGCCGAGGCTCAAAATCCGCTTCGGCGATGATCTGAATCCGAGCTGGTCCCCGGATGGGCGCCACATCGCCTTCACATCCGTCCGCGATGGAAATGCCGACATCCGGGTGCTGGACCTGGTCACCCACACCCAGGTTCGTTTGACCGATAACCCCGCCGCAGACGACGACCCCGCCTGGTCCCCCGACGGCCGGCTGCTCGCGTTCACCTCCAGTCGGGGCGGCAGCCGGAACATCTACCTCGTGCACGCCGATGGCCGCGGATTGCGTCGGCTGACGACGGACCCCGCTGCCGAGGGGCGGCCGACGTGGTCCCCCGACGGCGCACGGGTCGCGGTGCAAGCCGTCCGCGGGGATAACTATGACGTCGAGGTGATCGAGGTGCGAAAACCGTCGCTCGATCCAGGATGGTCTCCGTAGGCTACCGGCGGGCCCGGACGAGAAGCGCAGGGCGTCGGGCAACTCCCGCCGACACCACGCGGAATTCCCGCACCGCGCCTGCCCGGGAAGCCACGCTGCCCGGAGCCGAGGCAGCGATCCACGGGGTTGCTTTTTGTCGCAAAGTGCTTTATCATAGTATCAGCCACCGTCTCCCCACGGCGAAACCATCAGGATTGCGAAATGAATCGCTTAAGCATGCTGAAGCGCCCCAGCGCCTTCCTTCCCGTGGCATTGTCCCTCGGCGCCCTCGCCACCGTGCTGATTTTCGTCGCGGCGCACGGCACGGCGCCCCAGGCGGATGAGGGTGCGGCTGCCCACATCTGGCAACTCCTCATGGCTGCCCAGGCACCGGTCGTATTGTTCTTCGCCATCAAGTGGGTGCCGCGGTCACCGAGACAGGCAGTGCCCATCCTCGCCCTGCAAGTCGGCGCTGCACTCGCCGCGATGGCGCCCGTTTTCCTGCTTCACTGGTAGGGGTAGTGCCCGCTCACCACACCGCATCCTCGACCCGCCCTACGCCGCACCTCCGCTTCCTCGCCCCGCCGCCAGCGCCCTGGCCAGGTGCTGACCGGTATAGCTCCCCTTCACCCGCACGAGCGTCTCGGGCGCGCCCTCCGCCACCACCGCCCCACCCTTCGCCCCGCCCTCGGGCCCGAGATCAATCACCCAGTCCGCGGTCTTGATCACCTCGAGGTTGTGCTCGATCACCAGCACGCTGTTGCCCTTGTCCACCAGCCGGTGCAGCACCTCGAGCAGCAGCCGCACATCCTCGAAGTGGAGCCCGGTAGTCGGCTCGTCGAGGATGTAGAGGGTCCGGCCGGTGTCGCGCTTGGCGAGCTCGGTGGCGAGCTTGACCCGCTGCGCCTCCCCGCCCGAGAGCGTCGTCGCCGACTGGCCGAGGTGCAGGTAGCCCAGCCCCACGTCGTTGAGGAGCTCGAGCTTCTCGCGAATCCTTCCCTGCGCGCTGAAGAACTCGAGCGCGTCCCCCACCGTGAGATCGAGCACCTCGGCGACGCTCCGCCCCTTGTAGCGGACCTCCATCGTCTCCCGGTTGTAGCGCCGCCCCTTGCACACCTCGCAGGAGACGTAGACGTCCGGCAGGAAGTGCATCTCGATCTTGACCAGGCCGTCGCCCTCGCACGCCTCGCAGCGCCCGCCCTTCACGTTGAAGGAGAACCGCCCTGGGCCGTAGCCGCGCATCCGGGCCTCGGGCAGCTGGGCGAAGAGCTCGCGGATCGGGGTGAAGAGCCCGGTGTAGGTGGCGGGGTTGGAGCGCGGCGTCCGCCCGATCGGGCTCTGGTCTATGTCAATCACCTTGTCGATGTGCTCGAGACCCTGGATCCGGTCGTGCGCGCCGGGCACCAGCCGGGCGCGGTAGAAGTGCCGCGCCAGCGCCGAGTACAGCAGGTCGGTGACCAGGGTGGACTTCCCCGATCCCGAGACGCCGGTCACCGCGACGAAGAGGCCGAGGGGGATATCGACGGTGAGGTTCCGGAGATTGTTGGCCCGGGCCCCCACGACCCGGAGCAGGCGCTTCGGATCGCGGGCGCGGCGGCCGGCGGGCACCGGGATCCTGAGCTCCCCGCGGAGATAGCGCGCGGTGAGGGAGTCGGGATGCCGGAGGATCTCGGCGACCGGTCCCTCGGCCACCACCTGCCCGCCGTGATTTCCCGCCCGGGGACCCAGGTCAATGACGTGGTCCGCCGCGCGGATGGTCTCCTCGTCGTGCTCGACGACGATGACCGTGTTCCCGAGGTCGCGGAGGCCGCGCAAGGTCGAAAGCAGCCGCGCGTTGTCCCGCTGGTGGAGCCCGATGCTGGGCTCGTCGAGGACGTAGAGGACCCCGACCAGCCGGGAGCCGATCTGGGTGGCGAGCCGGATCCGCTGCGCCTCCCCGCCCGAGAGGGAGCCCGCGCTCCGGCCCAGGGTGAGGTACTCCAGCCCGACGTCCCGCAGAAAGACCAGACGGTCGCGGATTTCCTTGAGGATCGGCCCCGCGATCTCGGGGTCCACCCCGTCGGCGACCCCGCGGCCCACCGGAATCGCGTCGAAAAACGCCAGCGCGTCGTCCACCGGCAGGTCCACCACGTCGCCGATGCTCCGGCCCGCGAGCAGCACCGACAGGCTCTCCGGCTTGAGCCGGCGGCCCTGGCAGGCACGGCAGGGCATCTCGACCAGGAATTCCTCCAGCTGCTGGCGCACCGCGTCGCTCGCCGACTCCTGGTAGCGGCGCTCGACGTTCTTGAGGATCCCCTCCCATTCGGTTTCGTACTCGGCTCGCCCCCGGCCGCCGTCGCCGCCGAAGCGGAATACCTTGCCCGGCGCCCCATGGAGGAGCACCTGCCGCGCGGTCGGAGCGAGCGCGCTCCACGGCGCCGCCGGGTCGAACCGGAAGGTCTTCGCCAGCGCGGGGAGCACCGCCTTCCGCAGGTACCCCGACGGCTCGCCCCAGGGGAGGACGACCCCCTCGAGGATCGAGATGCTCGGGTCGCCGAGGATGAGGTCGGCGTTCACCTCGCGCCGGGTGCCCAGGCCGTGGCACTCCCCGCAGACGCCGAAGGGCGAGTTGAAGGAGAATTGCCGCGGCTCGAGCTCGGGCAGCGAGAGGCCGCACTGGGGACAGGCGAAGCGCTCGGAGAACAGGACCGCCTTTCCGTCGTACCGCACCACCTCCACGACTCCGTCCGCCACCTTGAGTCCGGTCTCGACCGAGTCGTTGAGCCGGCTCCGGTCCTCCGTACGCACCACCAGCCGGTCCACCACCACGGCGACGTCGTGGTTGTGGCGGCGGTTGAGCGCCGGCACGGCGTTGAGGTCGTAGGTCTCGCCGTCCACCCGCGCCCGGACGAAGCCGCGCCGGGCCAGGTCCTCGAAGATCTCCTTGAACTCGCCCTTCCGCCCCCGCACCAGCGGGCCGAGGATTTCAATCCGGGTCCCGGCGGGCCAGGCCAGGATCGTGTCGGTGATCTGCGCCGCGCTCTGCCGCGCCACCGGGCTCCCGTCGTTGGGACAATGGGGCACCCCCGCCCGGGCCCAGAGGAGCCGCATGTAGTCGTAGATCTCGGTCACGGTCCCGACGGTGGAACGGGGATTGTGGCCGGTGGATTTCTGCTCGATGGAGATGGCGGGCGAGAGCCCCTCGATCCCGTCCACGTCGGGCTTTTCCATGAGCCCGAGGAACTGCCGCGCGTAGGCCGAGAGCGACTCGACGTAACGCCGCTGCCCCTCGGCGTAGATCGTATCGAAGGCGAGCGACGACTTGCCGGAGCCCGAGAGCCCGGTGATGACGGTGAGCCGGTTCCGCGGAATCGTGACCGAGATGTTCTTGAGGTTGTGCTCGCGGGCGCCGCGGACGCGGAGGAATTCTTCCGGCATAAGCCGGGAAACGTATTGGAGCGCGGGACGGCATTCAACCCGTTAGGAGGTAGGAGGTAGCGAGAAGGGAGAAGGGCCGCCCCACTCCCCCCTTCTCGCTTCTCGCTCCTCGCTACCCCCTGGTTAGTTTCAGGCGTGCCCCGCCTCCGCACCGCACGTTCGCCCGACCCCGACGACACCGGGCTCGAGGGTTTCGACCGCCTGGAGCTGGAAGGGGAAGCGATCGGCCCGCTGGGCGACGAGCTCCCCTGGCTCCGGCCGTTCGGCGCCCTGGTGCCGGGCCTCGTGCTGGGCGCGGCGGGCGGCGAGCTGGAGCCGGAGGCGACGCGGGTGCCGCGGCTCTCCCGGGAGCTCGCCGCCGCCGGCAGGCGGCTCGACGCGATCCTGCTGCTCCGCCGCTACGTCCACGACGCACCCCGGGACGCTGCGACCCGAACCCTTCTCGCCCAGCTCCTCCTGGAAGCCGGAGAGCCGGAGGAAGCGTTGGCGGAGCTGACCCAGGCGCTCGGCCACAGCACCGACCCGGTCCCGGTGCTGGTGCGTCGCGGCGCGCTGCTAGCGAGCCTCGGGCAGACCGAGGATGCCGAACGCGATCTGCTGGAGGCGGTCAACCGGCAGCCGGGCTTCGCCCCGGCGCAGTATCATCTCGGGGTCGCCCTGTATCGCCGGGGGCGCGGAGCGGAAGCGGCCGTCGCCCTTCGGAAGGCATTGGAGGCGGAGCCCGATGATCCGGACGCCGCCTACCACCTCGGCCTGGCGCTCCAGGCTCAGGGCGACCACGCGGGCGCGCTCTCCGTGCTGGAGCGCGCCGCCGGGCACGACCCGGATCCGGCGCGCTGCTTCAAGCAAATGGGCCGGTTGCTCGACCGGATGGGACGCACCGACGAGGCCATGGCGATGCACCGCAAGGCCCGCGAAGCGGCCACCCGCTGATGGAGGTCGGCCTCAACCGCCGGAACGTCGCCCGCCTCATCCTGCTCGCCTGGGCGGTCGCTCTCGCCTGGCTGGCCCGCCGCCAGTTCTATCCTTCCGACCAGGGCGCCAATTCGCGGCTGACCCGGGTGTCTCCGGGCGCCTGGTTCTATGCCGTCTACGCCGGCGCCCGGCAGGTGGGGCAGCTCAACATCACCGTGGACACTCTGGTGGACGGGGTCCGGCTGGGCGATGTGTTGGTGCTCGATCTTCCCTCCGGCGACACCACCCGCCAACTGGCCCAGGGCGCCCAGTACACCCTCTCCCGCGGGCTCCGGCTGCGCGCCTTCTCCCGCACGGTCTTCGGGGTCGGGCCGCCGGAGCGGCTCGAAGCGGTCCTCGCCGGCGACTCGATCATCGGGCTGTCAACCTCGGAGACGCCCAAGGGGCTGACGGCGCGAACCAGATTCCGGGTGAGCCCGGAGGTGGTGACGCCCTCGATGCTCCCGTACCGTGCGGCGTTCCGCGGCCAGCTTCGGACCGGGCAGGAATTTACGATGCCGATGCTCGACCTGGGCGCCGGCGGCTCCCGGCCGCTCACGGTGCGCGTCACGGCGGAATCCACCTTCGTCGTGCCGGACAGCGCGAAGTGGGATCCGACCGAGGGCAAGTGGGTCTCGGCCCACGACGACACCCTCCGGGCCTGGCGGCTCGAGCACGACGCGCCCGGGGTGCCGACCGTCACCTGGGTGGATGCCGGGGGCGCCATCGTGCACGCCCGGATCGGCAATGGGCTGACCCTGGTCCGATCGGCCTGGGAAATTGTGTTCACCAACTACCGGATGACGCGCCGTATCGAACGTCCCGACTGGCGTCGGGCGATTCCCGGAATGGTCGCCCTGGTCGCCCTGAACCGGGCGCCGGACACAACGGCGGCCACCGTAAAGTTCCTGATGCGGGCGGATTCCGGGGCCCCCATGGCGGCCGTTCCCCGGGCACTGGTGGGCGGCCGCCAGTCTCTCCACGGCGACACCCTCCTGGTCGAGCGCTGGGCCCCATTCGACTCCGGTGCCCGCAAGCCGCTCCGAGATCTCGGCCCCTGGGTGGACTTGCCGGTTGCGAACCTGCGGATCCGCGCCGCGGCGCGCGGCGCCCTAGCCGAGACGGGAGCGCGTACGGCGGAGGACAGTGCCCGGCAGCTGACCCGGTGGGTGGCCCGGGCAATTGCCACCGACCTGGGCGACGAAGCCACAGCTGCGGCGGTGGTGGCGCTACTGACCCGCAGCGGCGGCCCGGACGCCAAAGCCAGGCTCCTGGCCACGATGGCGAGAGAGGTGGGATTCCCCGCCCGGGTCGTCTCCGGGCTCGCCGTCCTGCCGGGAGGCAGCTTCGGTCATTCCTGGACCGAGATCTGGCTGGGACGGTGGGTAGCGGCGGACCCGACTTTCGGCCATTTTCCAGCATCCACCTCCCTCATCCGGCTCTGGGTAGCAGGGCGGAGCCGGCCGTTGGACCTCATCCCGCTCGGGGGGTCGGCGCAGTTCTTGCCCATCAAGAGGCGATGATCGAGATCAGCGGCCTCACCAAGCATTACGGCCGTTTCACGGCGGTGGACGGGATCAGCCTCGCCATCCCGGCCGGCGAGGTCTTCGGATTCCTGGGCCCCAACGGCGCGGGGAAAACCACGACGTTCCGGATGATCGCCGGGATCCTGCAGCCCTCGGCGGGCAGCATCCGGATCGCGGGGATCAGCCTCGACAAGCACCCGACCGAAGCGAAGAGCCGCCTGGGCTTCATCCCCGACCGCCCGTTCGTGTACGACAAGCTCACCGGGACGGAGTTTCTCCGCTTCGTCGCGGCCCTGTACGGCCAGACGGGGGCGCTGATCGAGCGGCGGATTGGCGAGCTGCTGGAGCTGTTCGAGCTCACCCGGTGGAAGGACGAGCTCACCGAGGCCTACAGCCACGGCATGCGGCAGAAGCTCATCATCTCGAGCGCGCTGGTCCACCGGCCCGAGGTGATCGTGGTGGACGAGCCGATGGTCGGGCTCGATCCCAAGAGCGCCCGGTTGCTCAAGCAGATCCTCCGCGAGTTCGTGGACCGGGGCGGCACGGTGCTCATGAGCACCCATTCCCTCGAGGTCGCGGAGGCGATGTGTGACCGGATCGCCATCATCCAGAATGGCCGGATCGCGGCCGAAGGCACGATGGACGAGCTCCGGACCCAGACCTCCTCCGGCGATGCCTCCCTCGAAGACCTCTTCCTCAAGCTGACCGGCGGCCTCTCGGAGCGAGAGCTCAGTGATCTCTTCGAGCGCTGATACGCTGGTGCGCGCACCGGGGGTGCTCGACATCCTCGGCCCCAAGTGGCGGAGCCTCAGGGCGCGCTTCCGCCGGGAGAGCTCGGCCGCCGGCGCGAGGATGCTGCTGCTCCTCCTGCTCGGGGCCGGCTTCTGGACGGCGGTCTTCGGGGTGTCCTACCGGCTGCTCAAATACTTCAAGGGGGTGGAGGAGATCGGTCCGCTGCTGGCGGGGAAGATGCTGGCGGTCGCGCTCCTCTCCTTCGCGGGCATCCTGCTGCTCTCCAACGTGGTGACCGCGCTCTCGACGTTCTTCCTCGCGAAGGACCTCGACATGCTGGTGGCGGCGCCGGTGGACTGGATCGCGATCTATATCGCCAAGCTGACGGAGACCCTGGCGCACTCCTCCTGGATGGTGGGGCTGATGGTGGTGCCGATTCTCACGGCCTACGGCATCGTCTTCGGCGGCGGCCTGCTCTTTCCGCTGGTGGCGCTCGCCATCCTGCTGCCGTTCTTCCTGCTCCCGACGGTGGCCGGCTCGGCCATCACCCTGGTGCTGGTCAACGTCTTCCCGGCCCGCCGGGCGCGCGATCTCCTCGGCCTCGTGACGGTCGCGGCGGCGGGCGGCCTGGTGCTCGCCCTCCGGCTGATCCGCCCCGAGCGGCTGACCCGGCCCGAGGGCTTCCGGAACCTGCTCGATTTCATCTCGGTGCTGCGCACGCCGAGCCATCCCCTCATGCCGAGCGAGTGGGCCTCCACCGCACTGATGAACTGGCTGCTGCAGGTCAGGGATCCCCTGCCGCTCCTGCTGTTGTGGACCACCGCCGGCGCCTTCGTGGTGGCCGGCGCAGCGCTCCACCGGATGCTGTACGCGCCCGGGTTCACCCGCTCGCAGGAGGGCGCCAACGGCGCCATCGGCCGCCCGGCCTGGCAACGCCGGGCGGAGCGGCTGCTGAGCTGGCTTCCCGTCACGCGGCGGGAGTTCGTCCTCAAGGACCTCCGGGTGTTCTTCCGCGACGCGTCGCAGTGGAGCCAGCTGATCCTGCTGGCGCTGCTGCTGCTGGTCTACGTGGTGAACATCCGCGCCCTGCCCCTGTACACCGGCGAACGGATCCCCTACGTCCTCGTCACCCTGGTGGTCTTCCTGAACCAGGGTCTGGGCGGCTTCGTCCTCTCGGCCATCGCCGCCCGCTTCATCTTCCCCTCGATCTCGCTCGAGGGACGCCAGCTCTGGCTGCTGCGCTCGAGCCCGCTCGACCTCCGCGCCATGCTCTGGAGCAAGTACTGGGTGGGAACGCTGCCGCTGCTCTGCCTCGCGCTCATCATCGGGATCGTCACCAACCGGATCCTCCAGGCACCCCCCTTCATGATGCTGCTCAGCATCGTGACCACGGTCTGCTTCACGCTCGCGGTGGGGGCGCTTGCCCTCGGCTTCGGCGTGCTGTATCCCCAATTCGAGAGCGAGAACGCCGCCCAGATCCCGACCAGCTTCGGCGGCCTGGTCTTCATGATGGCGGCGGTGAGTCTGCTCACGATCATCATCGTGGTCGAGGCGGTGCCGGTGGCGGAGCACGTGCGCGGCTGGCAGACCGGCGAGCCGGGGGGCTCCACCGCTTCGCTGATCTTCGCCGTGGCCGGCGTGTTCGGCGTCTGCGCGGCCGCCACCATCATTCCCATCAAGCTCGGCCTCCGCCGCCTCGCCACACTCGAGGTCTGAACCCGGCGCGGTGCTGGCGGCTCCCGCGTGAATTGGACCCGGGCTCGCGAATTCCGGGTGCGGCTCCCTCCCCCCGCCTGGCCCACCTTGGGCCCGCCGCATCCCTGCCGAATGGCCGGGAGCGGCATGAGCCCCAAGGAGGCCCCTCATGTCATCCCTCGCTTCCCGCGCGGCCGTGGTGGCCGTGCTCCTCGCGGCGGCCGCCTGCGCCGAGCGTCCTTCGCCGGTCGAGCCGCACCCGCCGAACGATCCGACTGTCCAGGGTGCGCCCGGAGCCGCGGCCGGCTCGATCTCCGCCCAGCAGGCGCGGAACCAGCGGCTGGCCCGCCGCCTGGCGCTGGCGCTGGGCGACGCGGAGTTCCGAGCCGCCACATTCCGGGCCCTGCAATCGAGCCGGGTGCGAGAGGGAAAGGTCCACCTGCAGCGCTTCCTGGCCCAGGACCAGGGCGCCGCTCGCCGGCGCTTCGCCCAGCTCGCCGGGGAGCCGGACGGCGCCGTGGCCAGCGACCTTGAGCAGGCACCCCAGATCGAGATCTACCTCCCGGTACCGGACCACCGCCGCGCCTGGCAGGGCGACGCCCGCGTGCTGGTGGCGACGGCGGAGCGGGATCACGACGTCCCGGTGGCCTTCGAGCCCGGCGGGCGCCGGGTGCTGCTGGACCCGGACCGACCCCCCGCCACGCCGGTCATTGCGCTGGGGCGGGCCGAAACGGGGTTCCCGGAGGTGGCCGGACCCGGGCAAGTGGAGGTTTACGACGAAGACCCGAACGGTGGCCAGACCGGCGGGGTTTACCCGTCCACCACGACAAGTCCCGGCCTCTACATGACTTACGCCAGCTACACCGAGGACTTTGAGGGTTGGATGAAGGGAGACCCCGAGTTTGAGGTGCACATCCTCGGACAGGACGGCACCTCCAACGCGATGAAGAGCTATCAATGCGCCGGCGCGGAAGCCGGCGGACCGTACACCTTCGACCAGAACGACGAGACGTGGAGCGGGAGCGTGCTGCTCTTCAGCCAGACGCAGCTCGACGAGTTCAAGGCCCAGCACCCCGACCAGGCTCTCCGGGTCTTCGTCGTCGAGGACGACGACTCGGCGTGCCAGATCAAGACCGACTCGGCGCGCGTGGCCAAGCTGTTCAAGGACCTGCAGACCGCCTACAACGCGTGGACCGCCGGCCGGGATTCGACGATCTTCGGCGTCAAGAACTGGAAGAAGGCGACCTCGTTCTTCAGTCTCCTCAAGTCGTTCTGGTCATGGATAACGACACAGGACGACGTCGTGGGCAATGCGATCGAGGATGCCGTGGTGGGCCAGACCTGGCCCGGGGCGAACTGGATCGTGAAGGGCGAGAACAATGTCACCAACGGCGGGATTCGACTCGAAATGCGTTGAGGAGGCTCGGTCATGCGAAGATTCTTCGGCACTCTGGCGCCGGCCGTGGTCCCGATGATTGCGCTTGCGGCGCAGCAGGGTCCCGCGGCGGCCGACCACAAGTGGGCGGTCGGGCTGGTGGTGGGAACCTCCTCGTTCAGCGGTGCCGCCGTGGGCACCGGGCCGAACGGCGAGGACATCAGGTTCGTTCCCCATCGGCCCGGAATCACGGGCCTTCGGTTCAGTCGGGGCGGAGGCGGTCTCAGGCTGGCGGTCTCAGCGCAGTTCGGCCGCCCCGGTCTGGGGCTCCACGGGGTACCGGGTGCCCCTGGAGAGGCGGATCAGGGCGGCGTCCTCATCGTCGAGGAGAGCGTGTACCGCCTCTGGTCATTCGGTGCGGGCGCGTCGACCCGGCTCTTACGCTTCCAGGGAGCCGCGTCCCTCAGGCCATCGCTCGGGCTCGAGCTCCAGCGGTGGTCGGCCTCCGGCTCGCCCAGCCGGCTCATTCTTGGCGGCGAGGCCGGGATGGGGCTCGAGGTGCCGCTGACGGGCTCGTTCGTCGCCGAGTTCACAGGTGTCCTCGGGTTCACCCCACGCTCGCCATTCAGGCAGGAGGACGTGCCGGAGGCAACCCGGCTCCGGAGCACCTGGCGGCGCTCCATCATGGGGGCGGTGCACTGGCGGTTTTGACGGCGGTGAACGGGAACGGTCAACGGTGAACGGTCAACGGTCAACGGGACCAACCCCGCGGGAAGATCTCCGCTCGTGATGCAGTTCCCGTTGACCGTTGACTCTTGACTGTTGATCGTTGACTGGCTGTTACACCGCCACCCGATTCCCGCAGCTCGCGCAGAACCGGCTGCCGGCGTCGAGGGCGGTGCCACAGGAAGAGCAGAAGTTGACCGCGCCGAGGGGCAGGCCGCAGGCGGAGCAGAAGAGCGCGTCGGGCTCGGGCCGGGGTCCGCAGCCCGGACAGGACGGTGGCGCCGGCCGGCCCGCGGAGCGGGCCGAGCGAAGCTGGCGCAATCGAATGGCGATCATCTCCTCGGGATCGCCGGCGCCCACCGCGCTCCCGCCGTCCGCCGCCGCCAGGTCGGTTTCGAGCGCCGCCAGCGCCTCGGCCGAATACCGCGCCTTGAGCAGTTCGTAGTCCCGGTCGGCGAGCTTGCCGGTGGCGCGGTCGAACTCGATCTCCTTGAGCGCGAGCAGCGCGATGCCTCGGCGGGTCTCTTCGGGCGCTTCGGGCTCGGGAATCATGGGGCCCGCGCCACCCCGGCCAAGCGCGGGCCCGAAGACGAGCCAGAGCACCAGGAGCCCGACCAGCAACGCCCCGACGATTTCGAGCGCCACTCAGTCCTCGACGTCGGCGAGGGCGCGGCGGAGCCGCTCCTGGCCCGCCGGGTCGGCGGCCAGCGCGGAGCTGCCTCCCTCCGAGGCGGCGGACAGGGCTGCGATGCGGCGGCTCCGCCGCACCAGGACCGCCGCGAGCGTCGCGCCCGCCAGCGTGATCAGCACACCGGGCACCAGGTAACCGGCCAGGTTGAACCCCGCCGGGCGGGGCGCCATCAGGATCTGCTCGCCGTACTTGGCCGTGAACGCCGCCAGCACGCCATCCGCCGACTTCCCCTCCCCCCGCAGCGCAAGCACCTCGCGATGCAGCGCCGGCGAATAGGTGCAGGTGAAGTCGGTGGTACGGCAGGTGTAGATGTCGAGGTTACAGCCGCAGGTGCACTTGAGCCGGCGCTCCAGCTCCTTGATGGCGGGATCGTTGTCGCCCGATGTCGCAACGCCTCGCTCCTGCACCACCGAGGGGTCGTAGAGTTTGTCGCCCGCGCCGGGAGGTGCTGACGGAGAAGCCCGCGCGGGGGCGGGAGCGGCGGGCTGCCCGGTTCCCTGGCCGAAGAGCGCCGCGCCGTGCCCCCGCCGCCCTCCCCCCGGCAGCGCGGCGGTCGCCGTCCCACCGAGGGCTGCCAGCCGGAGCCACTCTCGCCGGGTCACTCGCCCAACCCCGCGCCCACCAGAGGGGCCTCGTAACCGGCTTGCGCCTCGCTCGCCCCCCCCACCCCGCGCCGCTCCCGAATCAGGGGTCCGCCCGGCCACATGGTGACCAGGCCGCCGGCGATGAGGATGCCCGCCCCGATCCAGACCCAGAGGACCAGCGGATTGAGGGTGATGGCATAGGTGGCCCGATCGGTGCCCTCCACGGAGCCGGCGTAGACGACGTAGAGATCCTCGCGGAGATCGCTCCGGATTCCCACTTCGGTGGACGGCTCGAAGGTGTTCCGGCCGAAGCTGTCGCGATGCTGGCGCTTCTCCGACTTGATGCGCCCACGGGAAACTCCATCCTTCCGGACCTCGAGCGACGCGGCGGACACGAACCGGTTGAGCTCCGGGTACTGCGAGACGCCCAGGTGGGTGAATCGGTAGGTGTGCCCGAACGGGCTCCGCATCTCGACGCTCTCGCCGGGGGCGAGGGTCACCTCGCGGGTCACCTTGAACGCCATCCCGGCGAACGCGCATACGTAGGTGATCACCCCCAGGTGGACGATGTAGCCGCCGTAGCGACGCCGGTTCCGGGAGATCAGGCGCCCGAGCGCCAGCAGCGGCGGCTCCCCGTGCATCCGGTGGCGCGCACGTGCGCCGCGCCAGAACTCCTGCCCCACCGTGCCCGCCACGAAGCCCGCGAGCGCCCAGGCGGCGACCGCGTAGCTGTCCCGGATGCGCAGCGCGAGCAGCACCGTCGCCACCAGGAGACCGGCCGCGGCGGGCACCAGGAACTGGCGCCGCAGGTTGGCCGGGCTGGCCTTCCGCCAGGCGATCAGCGGACCGATGCCGGTGAGGGCCACCAGCAGGAGCCCGAGCGGGATGTTCACCCGGTTGAAGAAGGGCGGGCCAACCGTGATCTTGGTGCCCTGCACCGCCTCGGAGAGGATCGGGAAGAGCGTCCCCCACAGCACCGAGAAGGCGATCCCTACCAGCGCCAGGTTGTTGAAGAGGAAGGCCGCCTCCCGGCTGGCCATGGATTCGAGCCTCGCCTCCGGCTCGAGCAGCGGCCAGCGGGAGTAGAGCAGCGCGAAGGCCGCCGCCGCGGCCAGCACCAGGAACCCCAGAAAGAAGTAGCCCACCGACGACTGGGTGAAGCTGTGCACGCTCGCGATCACGCCGGAACGGGTGATGAAGGTGCCGAAGATGCTGAGCAGGAACGAGGCGACGATGAGCCCCACGTTCCAGCGCTTGAGCATGCCCCGCTTCTCCTGGATCATCACCGAGTGGAGAAATGCGCTCATCGTGAGCCAGGGAAGCAGGCTGGCGTTTTCGACCGGGTCCCAGGACCAGTACCCGCCCCAGCCCAGCTCGACGTAGGCCCACCACATGCCGAGGGTGATGCCGCAGGAAAGAAAGAGCCAGGACAGCAGGGTCCATTTCCGGATGGCGTGGATCCAGCCGGTATCCAGCCGCCTCGACAGGAGCGCCGCCATCGCGAACGCGAAGGGGATCGTGATGCTGATGTAGCCCAGGTAGAGCATCGGGGGATGGATCGTCATCCCCGGGTTCTGGAGCTGCGGATTCAATCCCCGTCCGTCCTCGGGCGTGAAGGAGAGCCGCTCGAAGGGGCTCGCCGAGAAGATCATCGTGATCACGAAAAAGGCGACCACGACGTTGGTGACGCCCGCCACGTAGGGGAGCAGCCCCTCGTGCCGGCGGCTGGTCATCGCCTGCGCGGCGACGCCGAAGATGGACAGGATGGTGGCCCAGAAGAGGAGGCTCCCCTTCTGGCCGGCCCAGAACGCGGCGAGGACGTACGAAGTGGGGAGATTGCGCGCGGTGTACTGGGCGACGTACTCGATGTTGAAGTCGTGGCTCAGGAGCCCCTTCCAGAGGCAGAGCGCCGCGACCAGGAGCGCCGCGCACACGCCGTAGCTGGATTGGGTCGCGCTGCGGGCGAGATCGGGCCGGTCCTGCCACCGCCCGAGGAAGGCCACGCCGGCCCCCCACAGGGCGGCGAAGAGGGCGAGCCAGAGACAGAATTGCCCGAGCAGGGTCACGGCGTCACGCCTTGCGCGACTTCTGCAGCTCGGCCTCGTAGCGGGAACCGCACTTGGCGAGCACCTCGGTCGCGTGGAACACCCCGTCGCGGCCGTACTTCCCCTCGACGATCACCTCGATGTTGCTCGCGTCGGTGAAGGTGTCGGGGACGAGCCCGGTGTAGGTCACCGGGAATTCGCTGGTGCCGTCGGTGATGCGGAAGGCGATGGTCCGGGTGCCCTGGTCGCGCTGAACCGAGCCGGGCACGACCTTGGCGCCGACTTTGAGACCCACGTCGTGAAAGGTGGGATCGGCGGCGGTCTTCGACAGCAGCTCCGTCGGGGTGAGAAAGTAGACGCCGGTCTCCCTGACGCCGGTCACGATCAGGCCGGCGGTGCCCGCCACGATCACCGCCGCGCCGAGCAGGAATCTGGTTCCGGGTTTCATGGGTCCTCCGCCAGACAATCTAACGACGGACGGGAAGACGCAAAGACGGAAAGACGGAAGGTGGACCGGTAACCGACCACCACTTTCCGTCATTCCGTCGTTCCGTCCTCATTGCGTCATTGCGTCTTTCCGTCCCGCCCGCGCGGCAAGCGCGGCGGCGTGAAACTGGTCGAGCATCGGCCGGTGGTCGCGGTACTCGGGACGCGCGGCCTTGATCTCCGCCTCCCAGGCCGCGAGGAACCCGGCGTAGGCGCCGTCGAGGAGCCGGGCGTTCCCTGCCAGCCGCGCGACGGTCCCCCGGATGAGGTAGCCGAACAGGTGGTGCGGGTTCGCCGCCAGGACGGTATCGGCCAGGCGGAGCGCCGCGGCGGTGTCTCCCCCGCACGTGCAGTTGGAGCACCGCGACGTGGTAGCGGGCGTCGGCGTCCACCGTATCGAGCTGCCCGTAGGCGAGGATCGCCATCGGGGCGAACCGCGCCGTGGAGGCGGTATCTCCGCTCTCCGCCGCGCTCATCACCCGGCGGTAGAGCCGGTCGAAACGCTCGCGGGGCGTCATGGTGCTCAGGTCCGGAGGGGCGCCCTCCCCTCCGCTCCCCGCGAAAGGCGCGACGGTAGCCGCCGGCGCAGAGCTGGACGCCCGCTCCCGCCTGGCGGTCCACACCAGCGTGATGAGCGCCACGACGACGAAGCCGCCCGCCGCCCACCTGATCGGGGACGGGCCGCTGCGGGCGAGGCGCGAGCCGATCGGCACGCCGCATCGCGAGCAGAACCGGCCCGTTGCCGGGGCGCCGCAGCCCGGACAGCGACGATCGCTCAAGCGGGAGTCCTACTCCCAACAGTGAGGAGGAGAATCGCCCGGAAACCATGAAGATACTCTTAGAGATGCGTGAAGGATCGTACATGGTAGACTGTTACCCCATGAGCACTTGCGTATTCCTGTGGAGCTTCCTATCCCGCGTTCGGGACAAGGATGGGCTCTCACGGTCGCGGCGCGGCAGGGGCTGGAAAGCTGCGTCTCCTGTCACGTGGAGCGCGACTGCCAAACCTGCCACAGGGGGCAGGGCGCGGCCGGCGGATTTCGTCCGGCCGTTTGCGTCATTGCGTCTTCGCGTCCTTGCGTCCCGCTTGCGCCCAATACAGCGCCGTCTCCACGGCCCGCCGCCATCCTCGCATCAGCCCCTCCCGCTCCTCCGCCTTTGACCGGGGCAGGAACGCGGAGTGGCGCCGGGTCGCCACGAAGTCGTTCAGCGAGGGCCACACTCCCAGCGCGAGCCCGGCGAGCGCGGCCGCGCCGAGCGCCGTGGTCTCGATGATGTCGGGCCGCTCGACCGGCACGCCGAGGAGGTCGGCCTGGAACTGCATCAGCCAGTCGTTGGCCGAGCCGCCGCCGTCCACCCGGAGGCGCGGCAGCTCGAGCCCGACCGCGCCGAGCATCGCCTCGATCAGCTCCCGGGTGCCGAACGCAATGGACTCGAGGGCGGCCCGGACCAGGTGGGCACGGCTGGTGCCGCGGGTTATTCCCGTGATGGTGCCGCGGGCGTGCGGCTCCCAGTGCGGACTCCCGAGCCCGACGAACGCGGGGACCACGTGCACGCCGCCGGAGTCCGGCACCGACGCGGCGAGCGCCGCCGAGTCCGCCGCGCGGTCGAGGAGGCCCAGCTCGTCCCGCAGCCATTGCACCACCGCTCCGGCGATGAACAGGCTCCCCTCGAGCGCGAAGCCGGCTCCCCCGCGGGGATCGCACGCGGCGGTGGCGAGCACGCCGTCGGGCGGGGCCGGGGGCCGCTCGCCGGTGTAGAGGAGCAGGAAGGCGCCGGTGCCGTAGGTGTTCTTCGCCATCCCGGGCGCCGCACACCCCTGGCCGAAGAGCGCGGCCTGCTGGTCGCCCGCGATCCCCGCGATGGGGAGCGCTGCTCCCAGGAGGGCCGCGTCGGTCTCGCCCACGATCCGGCTCGACGGGACCACCACTGGGAGGAGCGCCTCGGCGACGTGGAAGAGGCTCAGGAGATCCCGGTCCCACCCCTCGGAGCCGAGACCGTAGAGCATGGTCCGCGAGGCGTTGGTCCGGTCGGTGACGTGCGCCCGGCCACCGGTGAGCCGCGCGACGAGCCAGCTGTCCACCGTGCCGGCGGCGAGCTCGCCCCGCTCGGCGCGGAGCCGGAGATCGGCGTCGCGCAGCAGCCACTCGAGCTTGGTGGCGGAGAAGTAGGGATCCAGCACCAGGCCGGTGCGGACGCGCACCTCGGTTTCGGTCCCGGCGGCGCGGAGCTCGCGGCAGCGCTCGGTGGTCCGGCGATCCTGCCAGACGATGGCGGGCGCCACGGCGCGCAGGGTCTTCCGGTCCCAGAGGACCACCGTCTCGCGCTGGTTGGTAATGCCGATGCCGGCCGGCCGCTCGCCCGCCGCCGCGAGCGCCTCCCGCGCCGCCTCCACCGTGGACGCGATGAGCTCTTCGGCGTCGTGCTCGACCCACCCGGGCTGGGGATAGTGCTGCCGGAAGGGGCGCTGCCCGCTGCCCAGCACGGTTCCGTCCTGGTGCACGACGAGGGCGCGGGAGCTGGTGGTGCCCTGGTCGAGGGCGAGGATGGAGGGCAAGGGGCCGGGGAGCTGGGGAGCTGGGGAGCCAGGGAGCCAGGGAGCTAGGGAGCTAGGGAGCTAGGGAAGTGCCCGCAAAGATAAGCGCCACGGTTCCACTTCCGCGGTACATTCCGCCATGCTCCCGGTGCCTTGACCCCTAGCTCCCCAGCTCCCTAGCCCCCTAGCTCCCTGACATGCCCTACTCGACACTGCTCTACGATCTTCGCGACGGCATCGCGGTCGTCACCGTCAATCGCCCGGACAAGCTCAACGCGCTCAACGACGCGGTGATCACCGAGCTGGGCGACGTGGCCCACCGCCTGGAACAGGAGGATGGCGTGCGCGGGGCGATCCTCACCGGCGCCGGGCCGAAAGCCTTCGTGGCCGGGGCGGACATCGCCGAGCTCGCCGCCTGCGATCCGCCGCGCGCGGAGGCGCTTTCCCGAAAGGGCTCCGAGACCTTCCGGCGGCTCGAGCGGTGCCCCAAGCCGATCGTGGCGGCGGTGAACGGATTCGCGCTGGGAGGCGGATGCGAGCTCGCCATGGCGTGCCACCTCCGGGTGGCGTCGGAGAACGCGAAGTTCGGACAGCCGGAGGTGAAGCTCGGCATCATGCCGGGTTACGGGGGGACGGTGCGCCTGCCGCGGCTGGTGGGACGGGGACGGGCCCTGGAGCTGCTCGCCTCCGCGGCGATGATAGACGCCCGGGAAGCGTGGCGCATCGGGCTCGTGAACCGGGTCGTGCCGGGCGAGCGGCTGCTCGCAGAGGCGGAGACGCTGCTCCGGACCATCCTGGAAAACGGCCCGCTCGCGGTCGCCGAGTGCCTCCGAATGGTGGACGCGCAGGAGGGGCTGCCGCTCGACGCCGCGCTCGCGCTGGAGAGCGGCCGGTTCGGCGGGCTCGCGGGGACGGGGGATTTCCGGAAGGGAACCGGGGCGTTTCTGGAGAAGCGGAAGGCGGTGTTCGGCGGGCGGTAGGGTGAGACGCGAAGACGCAACGACGCAAGGGCGCGGGGACCGACAACCGTCCTTTGCGTCTTTGCGACAGTGCGTCGTTGCGTCCTCCTGGCCTGCCATTCGCGTCCCGCCCCCCTTAAATTTCGGCATGCGAGCCGAACGGATTGTGGCTCGGGGATTCCGGAATCTCGCCGATCTGGATTGCCCGCTGCCGCCCCGCGGTGCCGTCATCCTGGGGCCCAACGGGCACGGGAAGACCAATCTGCTCGAACTGCTGTATTACCCGGTCCTCTTCCGATCGCTGCGGGGCGTGCGCGACGCGGCGATCACCCGGCACGGCGAAGCGGGGTTCCAGCTGACCCTCACCCTGGCGGAAGACCGGCGGCCCCGGGAGCTCGCGACCCGGTTCCTGGCCGAGGGGGCGCGCAAGCGCGTCAGCCTCGATGGCGCGGAGCCGGAGCGGCTGGGTGACGCGATCGGCCGCTGGCTCGCGGTGGCCTTTCTCCCGACGGACCTCCGCCTGGTGCAGGGAGCGGCGGCGGGCCGGCGGCAATACCTCGACCGGGTGCTCTCCCTCGCCGACCGCGAGTATCTGCGCGCGCTCTCCCGTTTCCGCGCGGCGCTGGCGCAGCGGAACGCGGCGCTCCGGCAGCGGCGCCCCGACCTCGCCGCCGCATTCGACGCGCCGCTCGCCGGCTCCGGCTCGGCCCTGGTGCGGCGCCGGCTGGCGTGGGTCACGGCCTGCGCGGACCGGTTCACCGCGGCCTGCGCCGAGCTGGGTGAGGTGGAGCCGGTGACGCTGCGCTACCGCGGCGACGACGCCCTGGGCGATGCGGCGTGCTGGGCCGAGCCGCTCGCCCGGGCCGCGCGCCGGGACGAATCGCTCGGCGCCACGACCGTGGGCCCGCACCGGCACGACCTGGAGCTTCGGCTCGGACGGCACTCGCTCCGCGAGGAGGGCTCGACCGGGCAGCAGCGGACCGCCGCGGTGGCCCTCAAACTCTGCGAGCGGGAGACCCTCGCCGTGGCGTCGGGCACCGAGCCCGCGCTCCTGCTCGACGACGTCTTCGCCGAGCTCGACGGGGACCGCCAGCGGCGGCTCGCGGAGCGGCTCGTCGCCACCGGCGCCCGGCAGACCTTCATCACCTCCCCGCGCGCGGACGAGCTGCCGGACGTCTTCCACCTGGAGACCCTCGTGGTGGAGGAGGGCCGGGTGGGTGCGCCGGTCGAAGGGCTGGTCGCGTGAGCGGCGGTCCGCCGGCCCTCCTGCGCGACGTGCTGGGCGCCTGGCTCGAAAAGGCCGGGCTCGCCGGCCGGCTCGACCTCGCGCGGGCGGTGGAGCGCTGGCCCGCGGTGGTGGGTCCGCAGATCGCCGCCGTGACGCAGGCCGAGGCGGTCAACGCCGAGGGCACGCTCTGGGTCCGGGTCGCGAGCAGCGCCTGGGCCAATGAACTGAGTCTCATGGCCCCGCGGATCCTGGCGCAGCTCAACCGGGACCGCCGGGGCCTGATCCGCGAAATCCGCTGGCTGGTGGGGTTCCGGGCCCCCGAACGCCGGCAGGAGGGATAACCGGGGATGGCGAACGCCGCGCAGGCCCTCGACAAGAACGGCGCCGAGTACGGCGCCGACTCGATCCAGGTCCTCAAAGGGCTCGAGGCGGTGCGCCGCCGGCCCGCCATGTACATCGGGTCGGTGTCGGAAAACGGGTTGCACCACCTGGTGTACGAAGTGGTGGACAATTCGATCGACGAGGCGCTGGCCGGCTTCTGCGACACCGTCTCCGTCACGATCCACGCGAACAACGCCGTCACAGTGACCGACAACGGCCGCGGCATCCCGGTGGACATTCATCCCACCGAGAAGATCCCCGGCGTGGAGCTCGCGCTGACCGTGCTGCACGCGGGCGGCAAATTCGACAAGAGCACCTACAAGGTCTCCGGCGGGCTCCACGGCGTGGGCGTGTCGGTGGTGAACGCGCTCTCGGAGACGCTCGACGTCTACGTGGACCGGGACGGCAAGCGCCACCACATGAGCTTCGTCCGGGGCCAGACCGTCAAGAAGCTGAACGTGACGGGAAAGACCAAGGGCACCGGGACCACGGTGACCTTCAAGCCGGACCCCGAGATCTTCACCACGCTCGAGTTCCACTACCAGACCATCGCGGACCGGCTCCGCCAGCTTGCCTTCCTCAACCGCGGGATCACCATCACGCTCAAGGACGAGCGAGCGGCCCCGCCCCAGGAAGAGATCTTCTTCGCCAAGGGCGGGCTGACCGAGTTCGTGAAATGGCTCAACCGCAACAAGAAGCCGCTCCACCCCAAGCCGGTCGCGTTCACGATCACCCGGGACGACGTGGAGGTGGACCTCGCCCTCCAATACGAGGACGGCTACAACGAGAACACCTTCACCTTCGTCAACAACATCAACACCCACGAGGGGGGCACCCACCTCACCGGGTTCAAGTCGGCGCTCACCCGGACCATCAACGAGGTCACCAGGAAGGGGACCTTCCTCAAGAAGGAGGACTTCACCCTCACCGGCGAAGACATCCGCGAGGGGCTCACCTGCGTGCTGCACGTGAAGGTGAAGGAGCCCCAGTTCGAGGGGCAGACCAAGACCAAGCTGGGCAACTCGGAGGTCGAAGGGATCGTCAAGGCCGTGGTGAACGAGCATCTCGGCAATTACCTCGAAGAGCACCCGCCGGTCGCGCGGAACATCATCGAGAAGGCGGTCAGCGCGGCCCGTGCCCGCGAGGCGGCCCGGAAGGCCCGGGACCTGGTGCGGAAGAAGTCCGGGCTCGAGAACGCGGTGCTGCCCGGCAAGCTGGCCGACTGTTCGCTCGACGATCCCGCCCACACCGAGATCTATCTGGTCGAGGGCGATTCGGCCGGCGGGAGCGCCAAGCAGGGGCGGAATCGCTCCTTCCAGGCCATCCTCCCGCTCCGCGGCAAGATCCTCAACGTCGAGCGCGCCCGGATCGACAAGATCCTCAGCAACGAGGAGATCCGGGCCATGATCACGGCCATCGGCACCGGCGTGCGCGAGGACTTCAAGCTCGAGGACGCGCGGTACCACAAGATCATCCTGATGACCGATGCCGACGTCGACGGGGCGCACATCCGGACGCTGCTTCTCACCTTCTTCTTCCGGCAGATGCAGGAGCTGGTCGAGGCGGGCTATGTCTACATCGCGCAGCCGCCGCTGTACCGCGTGGCCAAGGGCAAGGAGGAGTTCTACGCCTACACCGAGGCCGAGCGCGACGAATACGCCA
>DASYRI010000190.1:0-10737 GCA_036004545.1 Gemmatimonadales bacterium | reverse complement strand
TCTGACCCACGCCGTCTCGCCCCGCCGATACACCAGGTCGAGCGCCACCCGCGCGGCCGGCAGCTCGCCGGGAGCCACGGGGAGCGGGTCCCGCTCCCCGAGGCCGAGCGGCGTGCAGTTGAGCACCACCTCGCATCCCCGCGCGTCGGCCGGCTCGACCCCTTCCACGCGAGCCGTCGCGGCGAAGGCGGCGGCCCGCTCGGCCGCGCGGGAGCGCACCGCGACGCGCACGCCCGCCCGCCGCGCCGCGCGCAACGCGGCCCGCGCGCTCCCGCCGGTCCCCACGAGGCACCAGTCGCCCGGAGGGGGATCCAACCGCGCGAGGGCGGCGAGAATGCCATCGCTGTCGGTCTCGGCGCCCACCACGCGGCCGGCCTCCCCCCAGAACGTGTTGCAGACCGGAAGCGGCGGCCGGCCGGCCCGCGCGAGCAGCAGCGCCGCCGCCGCCTTGTGCGGAATCGTCACGTTGCCCCCCCCGCCCTGCGCGGCCAGCGTGGACATCAGCGCCGCGAGCGCGGAGGCCTCGCAGCGGAGCGGCACGTACACCGCATCGAGCCCGAGCGCGCGAAACGCCGCGTTCTGCAGCGCCGGCGAAAGCGAATGGGCCACCGGATCGCCCAGCAGCGCGAAGACCCGGGTCGATCCCCGGATATCCATCAGGCGTTCCCCAGCAGCCGCCGCAGGACGGCGGGCATCATCTCGAGCAGGATGCCATAGGTCTCCCGATATTGATCGAGGTCGGCGCCGTAGGGATCCTTCACCTCGGCGTGCTCGCCGTCCTTGCCGGCGAACTCGCCGAGCAGGTGGGCGCGCGCTCCTCCGCCCAGCTCGCGCACCCGGCCCAGGTGGGAGCGGGCCATCGTGAGGATCAGGTCGGAGGCATCCACCAGCTCCTTGGTGAGCAGCCGCGCCCGGTGACTCGAGAGATCGAAGCCGCGCTCCAGCATCACCAGGTAGGAACCCTCCGACGCCGCCGAGCCCTCCCAGGCGCCGATCCCCGCGGAGCCCACCTCCACGCTCCCGATCCCCTGGTCGGTGAGCGCGCGCTTGAGCAGCGCCTCGGCCATTACGCTTCGGCAGGTGTTGCCGGTGCAGACGAAGAGCACCTTCACGGCGCGAGCCTCCCCACGGCCCGGCGGAGCTCGGCGCGCGGCAGGGCGCCTTCGCGGATCAGCGTCGGCCCGGCGCGGGTGCAATCCACGATGGTGGACGGCGGGACGTTGCCCAGGGCGCCGCCGTCGAGCACCAGCAGCGTGCCGGCATCATAGGCCTGCTGGAACAGCTTGACGACCTGCTCCGCCCCGGGCGCGGGCGGATGCCCCGGCCGGTTGGCGGAGGTGGAAGTGAGGGGCTGGTCGAGGATCTCGATCAGACGCGCCACCGCCCGGTGCGACGTGTGCCGGACGGCGATGCCGCCCTCGGGGCCCCGAAGCCCGTCGGGAAGCTTCCCCTCCCCACCCTTGAGCACCAGCGTGAGCGGTCCGGGCCAGAATGCTTCCGCCAGCGCGTGCGCGGCCGGGGTGAAGGCGAGTCCCGCCCGCTCCGCCATCCCCCGGCCCGAAACCAGGAGGAGGAACGGCTTGCCCGCCTGGCGTCCCTTGAGTGCGGCGAGCGCGGCGAGCGAGCCGGCGTCCGCCGCGGACCCCAGCCCGTAGACCGTCTCGGTCGGGTAGCCCAGGAGCCCCTGCCGAGCCAGGTGGCCCCGGACCGTGGAGGCTGCCAGCTCGGCGTCATCCGGAGTCCGCAAGGGGAGGATCATCGCCGGGCGGCGGCGATCGCCTCGGCCAGCTCCAGATCGTCCGGCGTCGTCACCTTGAGGTTGGTCGGCAGGTCGGGGATGAGCACCACCGCCTCGCCAAGCCGTTCGACCAGAGCGGCGTCATCGGTGCCGTCCAATCCGGCCGCCCGCGCGCCCGCGTACGCCGCGACCAGCAGCTCGCGCGGAAAGCCCTGCGGTGTCTGCGCCCGCCAGAGCGCGGTGCGCGGCACGGTCCGCCGGACCCGCGGCGAGGCGCCGGCCGGCGAATCGGCTTCCTTGAGCGTATCGGCGAGCCGGACCGCCGCGACCGCGCCCCCGCCGCGCCGAGCAGCACCGATCACCGCGTCGATCACGGCCGGCTCCGGAAACGGGCGGGCGCCGTCGTGCACCAGCACGATCCGGCAGGCGGCCGGCAGCGCGCCGAGACCGGCCTCGACCGACTCCATCCGGGTGGCGCCGCCGGCTACTGCGCGCAGCCGCTCGCCCAGCAGCGCCGCCAGCCAGTCCGGCGGCGCGGCGGCGGCGGCGGCGGGCAGGACCACGATCACATCGGCCACGTCGGGATGGGAGAGGAAAGGACGCAGGGCGTGGAGCAGGAGCGGCGCGCCGGCGATCGGCAGGAACTGCTTGGGCACCGATCCGGCCATCCGCTCGCCGCGCCCGGCCGCCGCCACCACCACCCCCACGTCACGCGGCAAGGGCGCGAACCAGCTCGTCCACGTGGGTCATCGGCACCCGGGTGAGGCCGGGCGTCTCCGCCGCCTGCCGCGGCGACGCGAAGGCGCGGCGGAAGCCCAGCCGGCTCGCCTCCGCCAGGCGCCGCTCCAGCCCGCCGATCGGCCGGATCTCGCCGCCCAGGCCGATCTCGCCGAGATAAAGCGCGTCGGCCGGCGTGGGGATGTTGTGCAGGCTCGAGAGCAGCGCGGCCGCCACGGCCAGGTCCGCGCCCGGCTCCCGGAGCCGCACCCCGGCGGTGACCTGCACGAACACGTCGAGCTGGGCGAAGCTGGCCCCTCCCCGGCGCTCCAGCACCGCGAGGAGCACCGCGAGGCGCCGGGGATCGAGGCCGGTCGCCACCCGCTGCGGAGTGCCGTAGCCGGACGGGGCGGCGAGCGCCTGTACCTCGACCAGCACCGGCCGGGTCCCCTCCATGAGTGCGGTGACCGCGCTCCCGCTGGTCCCTTCCGAGCGCGCCGCCAGGAACACCGCCGAGGGATTCGGCACCGCGGAGAGCCCCCGCTCCGTCATCGAGAAGACGCCGAGCTCGTCCACCGAGCCGAACCGATTCTTGGTGGCCCGCAGCAGCCGGTAATCGAGCGAGCCCTCGCCCTCGAAATAGAGCACCGTGTCCGCGATGTGCTCGAGCGTCTTGGGGCCCGCGATGGTGCCGCCCTTGGTGACGTGGCCCACCACCACCACCGCGGTGCCACTCTCCTTGGCGAAGCGCATCAGGTGGGCGGCGCACTCGCGCACCTGGCCCACGCTCCCCGGCGCGCTCTCCAGCGCCTCGGTGTAGACCGTCTGGATCGAGTCGAGCACCAGCAGCTCGGCCCGGGTGTGCCGCGCGGCGTCCAGGATCGCCCCGAGGCGGGTTTCGCCGAGCACCAGCACCGGGCCGGCGTCTTCCATCAGGCGGTCGGCGCGGAGCCGGATCTGCTCGGGGGATTCTTCGCCGCTGGCGTAGAGCACCTGGCGGCCCGCGGCGCGGAGCCGCGCCGCGGCCTGGAGGAGGAGGGTGGACTTACCGATCCCCGGCTCCCCGCCGATCAGCGCCATGGAGCCCGGCACGATGCCGCCGCCGAGCACGAAATCGAATTCGGGCATGCCGGTGGTCCAGCGCACCAGCCGGGCCTCCTCGACGTCCGAAAGCGGTTGGGGAGCGGAGTCCTTTGCGTCTTTGCGTCTTTGCGTCCTTGCCTCTGGCCGCCTCGCGGCCAGCATCGGCTCTTCCGCCACCGTATTCCACTCGCCGCACGCTTCGCACCGGCCGACCCACTTGGGATGGTCGTGACCGCACTGGGCGCAACGATAGACCGAGCGGGCGCGCGCCATGTCAGGGCCCCTCGCGCTCGGTCAGGTCCTCGAAGCGGGTGCAGGACTTCCGGAAGTAGAGCGTGAGGCGGCCGGTGGGCCCGTTGCGATTCTTGGCCACCATGATCTCGGCTTGCCCCTCGCTGCCTTCCCGCTCCTCCTGGTCCTTGGCGTACATCTCCGGCCGGTGGATGAAGACGACCACGTCCGCGTCCTGCTCGATGGCGCCCGAGTCGCGCAGGTCGGAGAGGATCGGCTTCCGGTCGCCGCCCCGCTGCTCCGAGGCGCGCGAAAGCTGGGAGAGGGCGATCACCGGCGTCTCCAGCTCCCGCGCCAGGCCCTTGAGGGACCGGGAGATGTCGGAGATCTCCTGGACCCGGTTCTCGGCGTACTCCGGGCTCCGCATCAGCTGGAGGTAATCCACCACGATCATGCCGAGGTCGTTCTCCGCCTTGAGCCGGCGGGCCTTGGAGCGCATCTCCAGCAGCGTGAGCGCCGGGCTGTCGTCAATCCAGATCGGGCAGGTCTGGAGCCACCCGGCCGCCCGGGCCAGCTGGGTGAAGTCCAGGTCCCGCAACCGGCCCCGCCGCACATTCTGGCTGTCCACCCGCGCCTCGGCGCAGAGCAGCCGCTGCACCAGCGCCTCCTTGGACATTTCCAGGGAGAAGATCGCCACGCCGTGCCGCTCGGCGGCGGCGTGCGCGGCGATGTTGAGCACGAAGGCCGTCTTCCCCATGGACGGCCGGGCGGCCACGATCACCAGCTCCGACCTCTGGAAGCCCGACGTAAGCTCATCCAAATCTTTGAAGCCGCTCGGCACTCCGGTAATCGCTTTACCGCTCTTCTGGAGCGTTTCTATGCGCTCCATCGTCGGCCAGAGCATTTCCTTGATCCGCATGAAGCCGTCCTGCCGGCGCTCCTGCGAGATCCGGAAGATCCGGCCCTCGGCCTGGTCGAGGAGCTCGTTGGCCCCCAGCCGGCCGTCGTAGGCCTGCTGGATGATCCCGGTCGAGGCTTCGATCAGGCGGCGGAGGATGGACTTTTCGCGGATGATGCGGGCGTGGTGCTCGAGGTTGGCCGGCGTCGCCACCGAATCCACCAGCTCGGCCAGGTACTCCGGGCCCCCGGCGGCGTCCAGCTCGTTGCGGCGGAGGAGCTCGTCACGCAGGGTGATGTGGTCAATCACCACCCGCTGCTCGGTCAGCGCCAGCATCGCGCGGAAGAGCCGCCGGTGCGACTCCTGGTAGAACATCGCGTAGTCGAGCAGCTCCACGGCCCGGAGCGCGGCGTCCTGGTCCAGGAGCATCGCGCCCAGCACCGCCTGCTCCGCCTCCGGGCTCCAGGGGGCCGCCCGGAGGGTCTGCTCAACGGTCGAGAAGCTGTCGGGCGATACGGACGTCATCCCAGGTGGGCTTCTTCCAGTTCGGGTTTCTGAGGAGCGCCGCCGGGTGGTAGGTCACGACCAGCGGGACGCCGCGGTAGGAATGTACTCTCCCGCGCAGCTCCGCAAGGCTGCGGCGCGCCTGGAGCAGGGCCTCCGCCGCGGTGGCGCCCAGCGCCACCAGTACCTTGGGGCCGATCAGCTCGATCTGCCGCTCCAGGTAGGGCCAGCACGCCGCCAGTTCGTCGGGGAGCGGCTTCCGATTCTGGGGGGGCCGGCACTTGACGGCGTTCGCGATATACACCGCCTCACGGCGGAGCCCGATCGCCTCGATGATCTGGGTGAGCAGCTCCCCGGCGCGCCCCACGAACGGCCGGCCGGTCTGGTCCTCGGTCTGGCCGGGGCCCTCGCCCACGAACATGAGCCGGGCCCGCGGATCGCCTTCGCCGGGGACGGTGTGGGTGCGGCCCTCGCAGAGGAAACACTTCCGGCATCCCGCGATCGTGCGGACCACCTCATCCAGGTTGTCCCACGCCGGGGCCGGATCCATGAGGCCCCGATCGGGTGCCCGCACCACGAGCCCCGGCTCGGTCGGGATCGGCGGGGCGCTCTTGAGCCAGGCGGACCGGCGAACGGACGGGCCCGCGGACGGTGAGGCGGTCAGGCGGTCAGGCGGTCTGGCGGACGGTGAGGCGGACGGGCGGACCGGCGTCCCGAGTGGCGCCGACAGGATGACCTCGTTCCCTCCCAGCTCCCGCTGCAGCGCGAGGTACCGCTTCCGCTCGTCAGCCAAGCCGCGCCTCCACCAGGTCGAGGATCCCCTCGGCCACCTCGGCCTTGCTCGCCGGGGGGAGCTCGACCCGGCCGCCCTCGCGATCCAGCACCGTGACGTGGTTGGTGTCCACCTCGAAGCCCGCCCCCGGCTCGAGCGCGTCATTCACCACGATCAGGTCGAGCCCCTTCCGTTCCAGCTTGCCGCGCGCCCTGGCCTCCGCCTCGCCGGTTTCGAGCGCAAAGCCCACCGTCACGCTGCCCGGCTTCCGCCGCTCCAGCGTCGCGGAGAGAACGTCCACCGTCGGACAAAGCTCCACCAGAAGGCGGCCGGCCTGCCTCGGCCGCTTGGAGCCGAGCACGTCCGCCGGCCGATAATCCGCCGGCGCGGCGGCCATGAGGAGCACGTCGGTCTCCGGGAGCACGCTGCCCACCGCCTGCTCCAATTCCAGCGTGGTCCCGATCCGCTCCAGCATGACCCCCACCGGCGCCGGCTCGGCCGACGGGCCGGTGATGAGGGTGACCACCGCCCCGCGGTACCACGCCGCCTGCGCGAGCCGGAAGCCCATCTTGCCGCTGGAGCGGTTGGTGACGATGCGCACCGGGTCCAGCGGCTCGCGGGTGGGACCCGCGGTCACCAGGACCCGCTTGCCCGCGAGCGGGCCGGGCCGGTGGAGGAGGCGCGCGGCGTGGTGGAGGATCGTCTCGGGCTCGCTCATCCGTCCCGGGCGCTCGGACGGCCCTTCGGCGAGCGCCCCGATCTCGGGGCCCACCAACGCCAGGCCGCGCTCGCGGAGCAGCGTGAGATTCTGCCGGGTCGGCGCCGCGGCGTACATCGTGTCGTTCATCGCCGGCGCGAAAAGCACCGGGCCGGTCCGGGCGAGGAGGAGGGTGGTGAGCAGGTCGTCCGCGAACCCGTGGGCCACCCGGGCGAGGAGGTGCGCGGTGGCGGGGGCGACGATGACCAGGTCCGCCTCGTCCGCCAGGCGGACGTGCGCGAGCGCGCGGCGCGGCTCCCAGAGGGAGGTCAGGACCGAGCGCCCGGACAGCGCCTCGAAGGTCACCGGCCGGACGAACTCGGCGGCGGCCTCGGTGAGCACGACGTCCACCCGGGCCCCGGCTTCGGTGAGGCGCCGGACGAGATGGCAGCTCTTGTAGGCGGCGATCCCACCCGACACACCAACGACGACGTGCCGGCCGGCCCACACCGGGCTAGACCTCGGAGCGCCGGCGCCGGAGCTCGCGGAAGTTGAGCTCCCCGCTCACCAGCTTCCGCATCGCGAGCGTCGTCAGTTTCATCGCCCGTTCGTTCTCCGCCCACTGGACCTGGCGGTCCTTGGGAAACTCGTTGAGGTAGCGTGCGAACCGCGCCGCGACCAGGATGGACCGGTACTTGGTGCCGGCATTCCGCGCGGCGTCGGTCGGCGTGAAAATCTCCATGCTTTACTCCTTGCCGGGAGCGCCCGCGCCCCGGAGTGATTCCCGTTGTCCGGCGAGGTCACGCCGGAGCCCTTCGATCACCGCGTGCAGATTGGTGAGCCGCGGCACCCGCTGCGCCTCGACGTCGAGAATGGCGGCCACCTGGGCCACCGCATCCACCATGTCGTCGTTCACGACCACGTACTGATACTCGACCGCCGCCAGCAGCTCTTCGGCCGCGATCGCGAGGCGCCTGCCCACCTCCGCCGGATCCTCGGTGTTCCGGGCCCGCAGCCGCTGGACCAGCACCGCCGCCGAGGGCGGCAGCACGAACACCTGCACCGAGCCGGGAAACCGCTCCCGGACCTGGCGGGCTCCCTTCACCTCGATGTCGAGTACCACGTGCCGGCCGGATGCCAGGCCCCGCTCCACCTCGTCCCGCAGCGTGCCGTAGAGGTGCCCGCCGTACTCGGCCCACTCGACGAACGCCCCGGCCGCCACCCGACGCTCGAACTCCCGCCGCTCGAGGAAGTGGTATTCCCGGCCGCGCTCCTCGCCCTCGCGCAGGGGCCGGGTCGTGGCCGAGATCGAATAGGTCACATCCTCCCGCGCTTCGAGCAGGTGCCGCGCGATGGTGGACTTCCCGCCCCCGGAGGGAGAGGAGAGCACCAGGAGGAACGGGCCTATTCCAAGTTCTCGATCTGTTCCCGGAATCGCTCCAGCTCTCCCTTCATGGCGACCACGGCGTGCTGCATCACCGCGTCGTTGGCCTTCGAGCCGATCGTGTTCGCCTCCCGGCCCAGCTCCTGGGCGAGAAAACCGAGCCGCTTGCCCACCGGGCCGTCCGCCGCCAGCGCCTCGCCGCAGGCCTCGAGATGGGCGTCGAGCCGAACCAGCTCCTCGGTCACGTCGAGCCGCTCGGCGAGGAAGGCGATCTCCTGCGCCAGCCGCTGCTCGTCCACCGGCCGGCCGTCGAGCAGCTGGGCCACCGCGCCGCGCAGTCGGTCGCGCTCCCGGGCGAGCCGTTCGGGCGCGCGCAGCTTCACCCTTTCGACCTCTTCGCGGATCAGCGCGAGCCGGCCGTCAAGCTCCCGGGCGAGGGCCGCGCCTTCGCGGCGGCGCGCCTCGCGGCACTGCCCGGCGGCATCGGCGACGACCGGCTCGACCAGGGGCCACTCTGCGGCGCTCCCGTCGCCATCGGAGGCCGTGAAGACGTCGGGCTGCCGGGCCACCAGCTCCAGCGGGATCTCGCCGCTGAGGCCCGCCGCCGCCTGCAGCTCCCGAAGCCGCGCCACCACCTCCCGGGCCCGCGCCACGTGCACCACCGGCGCCCCGGCGACCGGCGGCGGCGCGCTGGTCCAGCGGACCTGAACGGCGACATGCCCGCGCTCGAACTCCTTGCGGAGCCGGTTGCGCAGCTCGGTCTCCAGCGCCGTCAGATCGGACGGGAGCCTGGCGGCGAGGTTGAAGAACCGGTGGTTGACCGAGCGGATTTCCACCCGGAGGGTGCCGCCGGCCACCGTTCCCTCGGCCGCGCCAAACCCGGTCATGCTGAGCGGCAGAAGCACCTCGGAGGACACAGAACCATGCATTATAACGCGTTAGGCGGGGGCGACGGTAGGTGCGGTCGCGAGCAAACGGGGCGAACCGCCCCAAGGCGGTTCACCCCGTCCAAGGCCCCCACCTCACTATCGGCGCGGTTTGGTCGGGCCAGGAAGGCGGTTGAGCCAGGTCCAGGGCGGTTGCGGAGCTGCCCGCCCGGAGGCGCGGACCGCCTGGAGGGGAGGTCGTGAGAGCCGGCTAATAGCGGGCGAAAAGGCGGCAAAGTTGATGAAGCAGGGGCGCGGAACGGAGCGGACCACGCCCCCCGTTGCCGTGCTCACGAACAGGTTCACACAATCAGCGGCTGGCAATGATTCGCCGGTTGGGGGGAAGCTTGCCGAGTATTCGTCCCGCCTCTCCTGCAAGATGATTTCGGAGCCGTCCTCGGACACGCCGAAGCTCACGAAAACGGAATCGGGACGCGAGACCAGCAGATTCGCAGCTCCGAGGGTCACAGCCGAAGCCGCCCACGGGATAGAATACACCTCTGCCAACGTTGATCGACCGTGAATCGTCATCGCCCGGTCCATGCAAGTCGTAGCAGACGGCGAACACGGCTTCCAGACGCCGATGGAGTCCAGGATCAGGGTCTCCCGGTACCGGTTGACGACGAGATACACGCGGTCGCTCGCGGGTGAGGGGAGCTCCTGGGCGAAGAGGTATTCCGTGGGATTCGCCGGCACGCTGTCGTCCACCGCCCAGGCGCCGGTGCTGTCCTGGAACCTGGACCGCGGCTCCCAGCTGGTCGGCCCGGCGAGGGTGACCGATAGAGTGGCGAGCTGTCTGGCGCTCCACGAGTTGCTGCCAGCATTGCCCACGCCCAGCCAGACGTCGAATCGTGGGGGAGTGGGTCCGACATAATAGCCTGACCACGTGACGTACCCGAGCCAGTTGTAATCATAATCGAACTGACCAGGCCCGAACTGTTCCTGGACTGCTGATATGCTGTCGGCATCGTGAGTGAGGTGCTCGAACGAGTTCCAGGAGCCGGACTTGGAATCCGGCTCGGGGTTGGGGGGAGTAACCCCCACCCAGCTCGTGCCAGTGAACACGAAGTCCCGGGAGTAGTTGTTGTAGCCAGGATTAGTCGGGTCAGTAAGCGTCCCGCGAAGCCGCCGTCCCCCGTGGAAGGACTGCACCATCGAGACCAGGTCCTCCCCGAGGTAGAGCTCCTCATTGTCGGTGGGGCTGCCCCGTTCGGCCCACACGCCGCCGAGCGCGTCGGTATAGAGGCGGTTGCCGCAGAGGCCGACGCCACGGGCGCCTGGCGCGTGGGACGCTGCTTTGAGCGACTCATATGCGTTCACGACGTAGCGCGGCGTCGAAGCGCCCGCGTCGGTGACTCTGGTTCCCCCACTGGCGGCCCCGGAAATAATGAACTGCCGAAGCGTCGGAGGATCGAGATTCGGGTTCAAGGTCAAGAGCAGACCCGCAATGCCCGTAACGATCGGCGCCGAAAATGAAGTGCCCAAGTGGTTGCCCGGCGTGCCACTGGGGTCTGGCAGGTTCACCAGGCCCGGGGCGAACACGTCAACCAGATTCCCGGTATTTGATCTCGACGTGTCGATAGAGGCGAGGAGGGTGTCAGGCCCGAAGGACAGCACCCCCCCGACAATCACGACGTAGGGCCGCACGTCGGGGTCGAGCGCCGCCGCGCGCGGTGAGGAGAACCGTGCGTCATGCGCACCGTTGCCAGCCGACATCACAAGCAACGGTAAGGGATCATCCATGAACTTCAGGAGATCCACGGTCGGCGAGGATTGAAGAACCGCCT
>DASYRI010000189.1:0-7108 GCA_036004545.1 Gemmatimonadales bacterium | reverse complement strand
ATGGTGGAGGCCATCGCGCTCGACAAGAAGCGGTTCCTCCCCTGCGCCGCGTGGCTCCAGGGCGAGTACGGGCTCCGGGACGTGTTCTGCGGCGTGCCCTGCCTCCTGGGCCGGAAAGGACTCGAACGGATCGTGGAGGTGGAGCTCACCGCCCCGGAGCGCGCGGCCCTCCACGCCTCCGCCGAGGCGGTGCGGAGCGTGCAGGCCACGATCGCGCTCTGACGATGGAGGGGAAGGGCTGGATCGGCCGGTTCTACCGCTCAACCGTCGGGCGGAAGATCGTGATGGCGGTGACGGGCGCCATCCTGGTCGGGTTCGTGATCGGGCACATGACCGGGAACCTGCTGGTCTTCAAGGGCCCCGACGCGATCAACTCCTACTCCCGCTTCCTCCACAGCACCGGCGAGCTGCTCTGGGCGGTGCGCGCGGTACTGCTGGTGTCCGTCGTGCTCCACGTCCATAGCGCGTACACCCTGACCCGGGCAGCCCGCGCGGCGCGGCCCGCGGAGTACGCGGAGCGGGAGGGTCAGGTGACGACGTTCTCGGCGCGGAGCATGCGGTGGGGCGGGGTCCTGCTGCTCCTGTTCGTGGTCTACCACCTGCTCCACTTCACCACCGGCACGGTGCATCCCTTCTTCGTTCCGGGCGACGTGTACGCCAACATCGTCGTGGGTTTCAGCGTGCCGGCGGTGGTGGCGTTCTACCTCGCGGCGATGGCGGCGCTGGCGCTGCACCTGCACCACGGGGTGTCGAGCCTGTTCCAGACGCTGGGTGCCAACCACCCGCATTGGAACCCCGGCCGCCGGCGGCTGGCCACGCTTCTGGCCGTCGTGGTGCCGGTCGGGTTCGCCGCCATCCCCGTGGCCGTCGTGCTGCGGCTGCTCTGGTAGGGGAGGGGACCGGCCATGGAGCTTAACCCGCGGGTGCCGCCCGGTCCCCTCGAAGCGAAGTGGGACAAGCACCGCTTCGAGCTCCGGCTGGTGAGCCCGGCCAACCGGCCGAAGTATTCGGTGCTGGTGGTCGGCTCGGGCCTGGCCGGCGGGTCCGCGGCCGCCACGCTGGGCGAGCTGGGCTACCAGGTGAGCTGCTTCTGCTTTCAGGACTCCCCAAGGCGGGCCCACAGCATCGCGGCGCAGGGCGGGATCAACGCCGCCAAGAACTACCAGAACGACGGCGACAGCGTCTACCGGCTCTTCTACGACACGGTAAAGGGCGGCGACTTCCGCTCGCGGGAGGCCAACGTCTATCGCCTGGCGCAGATCAGCGTCAACATCATCGACCAGTGCGCGGCGCAAGGGGTGCCGTTCGCGCGGGAGTACGGCGGGCTCCTGGCCAACCGCTCGTTCGGCGGGGCGCAGGTGTCCCGGACGTTTTACGCCCGCGGCCAGACCGGGCAGCAGCTGCTGCTGGGCGCCTACCAGGCGCTGGAGCGGCAGGTCGCGGCGGGGACGGTGCGGATGTTCCCCCGCACCGAGATGCTCGATGTGATCGTGGTGGACGGCCGCGCCCGCGGCATCGTCACCCGCGACCTGGTGACCGGGGAGATCAGCTCCCGCCTGGGCGACGCGGTGGTGCTCGCCACCGGCGGCTACGGGAACGTGTTCTACCTCTCGACCAACGCCAGAGGCTGCAACGTGAGCGCCACGTACCGCGCCTATAAACGGGGCGCGGCGTTCGGAAACCCGTGCTTCACCCAGATCCATCCGACCTGCATCCCGGTGAGCGGCGCGTACCAGTCCAAGCTCACGCTGATGAGCGAATCGCTCCGGAACGACGGGCGGGTGTGGGTCCCCAAGGCAAAGGGCGACCCCCGCGCGCCCGGCGACATCTCGGAGAGCGAGCGCGACTACTACCTGGAGCGGAAGTACCCGAGCTACGGCAACCTCTGCCCCCGGGACATCGCCTCCCGCGCGGCGAAGGAGGTCTGCGACGAGGGCCGCGGGGTGGGGGAGACCGGGTTGGGCGTGTACCTCGACTTCGCCGACGCGATTCGGCGGCTGGGCGAGCCGGTGATCCGCGAGCGCTACGGCAACCTCTTCGAGATGTACCAGCGGATCACCGGGGAGGACCCCTACCGGGTCCCGATGCGGATCTTCCCCGCCGTCCACTACACCATGGGCGGCCTCTGGGTGGACTACGAGCTCATGAGCACGATCCCGGGGCTCTTCGTCCTGGGCGAGGCGAACTTTTCCGACCACGGAGCCAACCGCCTGGGCGCGAGCGCGCTCATGCAGGGGCTCGCCGACGGCTACTTCGTCCTTCCCAACACCCTCGGCGATTACCTGGCCGGCGCGCGGGTCGCCAGGGTGGCGCCGGACCACGCCCTGGTGCGGCGGGTCGAGGCGGAGGTCCGGGAGCGGATCGCGCGGCTCCTCGGCGTCAGCGGGAAGAAGACGGTGGACCACTTCCACCGGGAGCTCGGACAGATCATGTGGCAGCACTGCGGCATGGAGCGGAGCGCGGACGGGCTCCGCGCGGCGCTGGCCCGGATCCCCGCGCTCCGGGAGGAGTTCTGGCGCGACGTACGGGTCCTGGGCGGCAACGAAGAGCTCAACCAGGCGCTGGAGAAGGCGGGGCGGGTGGCGGATTTCCTGGAGTTCGCCGAGCTGGTCTGCCTCGACGCCCTGCACCGCGAGGAGTCCTGCGGCGGCCACTTCCGGACCGAGTACCAGACCCCCGACGGCGAGGCCCGGCGCGACGACGAACGGTTCGCGTACGTCGCGGCGTGGGAGTACGACGGGGAGGGCCGACCGCCGGTGCTGCATCGCGAGCCGCTGGTCTTTGAGAATGTTCACCTGGCGACGCGGAGCTACACGTGAGGGAGCTAGGGAGTTAGGGAGCTAAGGAGCCAGGGAGTTGAGGAGGCGGAGTTCGCAGTCCCTAGCGCCCGAGCTCCCTGGCTCCCTCGGCAAGGCACTCGAGGAATGAAACTGACTCTGAAAGTCTGGCGGCAGGCGGGTCCTTCGGCTCCGGGCGGCTTGCGCACCTACGCCGCCCCGGACGTCAGCCCGGACATGTCCTTTCTCGAGATGCTCGATGTCGTCAACGAGCGGCTCCAGGCGGAAGGCGGGGCGCCGATCGCGTTCGATCACGACTGCCGGGAGGGGATCTGCGGCGCCTGCGGCATGATGATCAACGGGATTCCCCACGGGCCGACCGGCGCCACGAGCACCTGCCAGCTTCACATGCGCCACTTCCGGGACGGCCAGACCATCACCGTCGAGCCGTTCCGCGCCCGGGGGTTCCCGATCCTTCGGGACCTGGTGGTGGACCGGAGCGCCTTCGACCGGATCATCCAGGCGGGCGGGTTCATCAGCGTGGCTACGGGCAACGCGCCGGACGCGAACGCGATCCCGGTGCCCAAGAACGACGCCGAGCGCGCCATGGACGCCGCGCAGTGCATCGGCTGCGGCGCCTGCGTCGCGGCCTGCCCCAACGCTTCGGCGATGCTGTTCACGGCGGCCAAGGTGACCCACCTCGGGCTCCTCCCGCAGGGCCAGCCCGAGCGCGATCGCCGGGTGCTCGCCATGGTGGCGCGGATGGACGAGGAAGGGTTCGGCGGGTGCACCAACTTCGGTGAGTGCCAGGCGGCGTGCCCCAAGGCGATCAACGTGGATACGATCGCCCGGCTCAATCGCGACTACCTGAAGGCCACGCTCCGCATCCGCGGCTCCGATTGACGGGGAAGGGGCGCCGGGTAGGTTAGGGCAACCATGCCCTCCGCCCCCGGGCCATCCCATCCGCCGCGCCCGCGTCTGACGGTGCGCGTCGGCGTCACCGGCCATCGCTGGAACAAGCTCCACCGCGCGGACGCCCCGGCGGTCGAGGCGCGGATCGGCGAGGTGCTTACGGCGATCGAGGATGCGGCCGGCCGGGTCCACCGTGATCCGGACGCGGGCTACCGGCCGCCCGGCACGGGTGGAGAAGAGCCGCGGGTTGCCGCTCCGGAATTCCGGCTGCTCTCCGGGCTCGCCGAAGGCGCCGACCGGCTCGCGGCGATCGCGGCGCACCGCCGGGGCTGGTCGCTCCAGGGCGTCCTCCCGTTCCAGCGCGAGCTCTACCAGCGCGATTTCAGAAAGAAGGTCCGGCGGCCCGACGGGTACGAGGAGTTCGCCTCACCGCCGGAGCCCGACCAGGCCTCGATCCAGGAGTTCCACGACCTCCTCGCCATCGCGGAGAAGAGCGGAGGCGTGCAGGAGCTCGAGGGCCGCGCCGGTTCGCACGGCGCCTACGAGCCGCTCGCCACCGCGCTCTGCCTCAACTCCGATGTGCTCCTCGCCGTGTGGGACGGCCATCCCGCGAAGCGCGGCGGCACCGGCCATATCGTGCAGGTGGCGGCCTCGCTCGGCATTCCGGTGATCCGGGTGAGCCCCGACGGCCGGTCGCCGGCGTGGGTCTATCAGGAGGCGCTGGCCGACGAGGGCCGCGCCGCGGGGATGGCTCCGCTCGACGAGCAGCTCACCCGGCTGCTCGCCGCGCCCGGGCCGGACCCGGACCCGGAGGGTCTGCCCGATCTCCGGGAGCGGTACTTCGCCGAGCCGGGCCGCTCGGCGAGGACCGGCGGATTCTACGACCGCACCCTCGATTTCCTCACCGCGTGGCCCCATCCCCGCCGGGTGAAGGGAGCGGACGTCCTTCCCGATTACGAAGCGGAGACCCGCCGGAGGTGGATCACGGAGTGGACCGGGATCGGCCTCTGCGCCGCGCTGCAGGATGCGCTTCTCGACAGCGGCGTCCACCGCCACTACGGGTGGGCCAGCCGGCTCGCGGCTTACTACGGGGACCGCTACCGGACCGCGTTCTTCACCAACTACATGCTTTCCTGGCTGGCGGTCGGCGGCGCCGCCTTCGGCGTGCTCTACCATCAGCTCGGTTCGGAGGCCGGTGTGCGGGCGGCGGCCCTGGTGGAGTTTCTGCTTCTGCTCTGGATCGTCGTCCTGGTCGTTCTCGGCGGCAGGCGACGGTACCACGCGCGCTGGCTCGCGTACCGCTCGCTCGCGGAGCGGCTCCGCGTGCTGCCGATCCTCCTGCCGGTGAGCCGCACGCCGGTGCTTCGCGCCCCGCCGCCGGCGCCCAACTCCGATCGCGGGCACGAGTCCTGGGTGGACTGGCTGTACCGGGCGGTGGTGCGCGAGGCGGGGCTTCTGCCGCTCGAGCTGCCGGCTCATCTGCGCGGGGCCAGGGCGCTGCTCGCCGACGGAGTGCTCGGCGGGCAGATCGGCTATCACGAGCGGACCCAGCGGCGGAACGCCGCGGCGGACGGGGTGCTCCACCGGCTCACGGTGACGACGTTCGCCCTGGCGTTCCTGCTCGCCGCGGCGCATCTGGCCGATCTCCTGCTCGAGCCGGCGCACCTGCGCCTGGTCCCGCCGGAGCTCGCGGGAGTCCTGATTCTGCCCGCGCTCATCCTTCCCGCGCTCGGCGGGGCGCTGCACGGACTCCGGAGCCAGGGAGAGTTCGAGGAGACCGCGGCCCGCTCCCGGCTGATGCGGCAGCGGCTCCTCGCGCTGCGTGAGCGGGTGGGGGAGCTCGAAACGCCGACGGTGGACGGGCTGGGCCAGATCGCCGTGGAGGCCGCGACGGCGATGGACGCCGAGCTCGGCGCCTGGTTCATGGCCTATCAGAGCAAGGGGATTCCGCTGCCCTAGAGGCGGGGAAGCGTGACCCCCCGCTGCGCCTGGTACTTCCCCTTCTTGTCGGCGTAGCTGGTCTCGCAGACGTCGTCGTCGTCCGCCTCGAAGAACAGCACCTGGCAGATCCCCTCGTTGGCGTAGATCCTGGCCGGCAACGGGGTGGTGTTGCTGATCTCGAGGGTGACGTGCCCCTCCCACTCCGGCTCGAACGGCGTGACGTTCGTAATGATTCCACATCGCGCGTAGGTAGACTTGCCGACGCAGATGGTCAGCACGTTCCGGGGTATCCGGAAGTACTCCACCGACCTGGCCAGGGCAAAGCTGTTGGGCGGCACCATGCACACCGGTCCCTCGAACTCGACGAAGCTCTTCGCGTCGAACTCCTTGGGGTCCACCACGGCGGAGAGGACGTTGGTGAAGATCTTGAACTCGGGTGCCACCCGCATGTCGTAGCCGTAGGAGCTCACCCCGTAGGAGATGACCTTGCGGCCCTGGGTATCCACTTCGCGGACCTGGCCCTCGGTGAAGGGCTCGATCATCTGGTGCTCGCGCACCATGCGGCGGATCCAGCGGTCGGATTTGATGGACATGGGCCTAAATATAATCCCCACCGAAAGTTGCCCGCTTTGGCGCGGGTTGAACTCGATTCCCCGGCCAGTTACAATTGGGCGCTCTGCCGAGGAACCCGGGAACCTCCACACTCCGGCACATGCTCGAGCCGTACGTTCCGCTGCTGGTGCTGATCGCCTTCGTGGTCGCGAACGCCGCGCTCATACTCGGCCTTTCGCACTGGTTGTCGTCCTACCGCCGCACTCCCGTCAAGCTGGCGCCGTATGAATCAGGGATCCCGGTGCTGGGCGACGCGCGGGAGCGGTTCTCGGTCAAGTTCTACCTCATCGCGATGCTGTTCATCATCTTCGACATCGAGACGGTGTTCATGATTCCCTGGGCGGTGGCGTTCCGGCAGCTCGCCGAGAGGAGCGGGCTCCTGATCGTCGAAATGTTCGTCTTCATCGCCATCCTGGGCGTCGGGTACATCTACGTCTGGAAACGTGGAGCGTTCCAATGGGATTGAGCTCGCCCCCACCCGCGGCCGCCGGTGCCCCCAAGGGGTCCGAGCTGGCCGGGGTTTCTCCGAATTTCGTCACCACCACGCTCGACTTTCTCGCCAACTGGGCGCGGTCCAACTCGCTCTGGCCGATGCCGTTCGGGACGGCCTGCTGCGCCATAGAGTTCATGGCCACCGCCGCGGGACGCTTCGACCTGGCCCGGTTCGGGATGGAGCGGATGAGCTACTCCCCGCGGCAGGCCGACGTGCTGATCTGCGCCGGGCGGCTGCCGTTCAAGCTCGCGCCGATCATCCGGCGGGTGTGGGACCAGATGCCCCAGCCCAAGTGGTGCATCAGCATGGGCGCCTGGGCCTCGAGCGGCGGCATCTTCGACACCTACGCGATGGTGCAGGGCATCGACACCAT
>DASYRI010000188.1:0-23280 GCA_036004545.1 Gemmatimonadales bacterium | reverse complement strand
GCCCGCAACGGCGCTCTCCTTCCCCTCGGCCGCGCGCTTCAACGCCGCGAGGTCGAGCTTCTTCATCGTGAGCACGGCCGCCATCACCCGCTCCAGCTTCTCGGGGTCTCCCTCCTTCAGCATCTCGCCCAGGTCGGTGGGGACCACCTGCCAGGAGAGGCCGTACTTGTCCTTGAGCCAGCCGCATTGGCCCTCGCTCCCGCCTTCGGAGAGCCTGGTCCAATACTCGTCGATCTCCTGCTGGTTTTCGCAGTTCACCGTCAACGAGATCGCCTCGGTGAACTTGAAGATCGGACCACCGTTGAGTCCCAGAAACTTCTGGCCCGCGATCTCGAATTCGACCATCATCACCGACCCTCTGGGCCGGCCCGCTGCCTTGGAGCCGGATTCCCCATAATGGCTGATGCTTCCGACCCGGGAATTCTTGAAGACCGAGGTGTAAAACCGCGCCGCTTCCTCCGCTTGATTGTCGAACCACAGGCACGGGGTAATCCCTTTCATCCTGCACCTCCGGAATTGACTGGTGGATGGCCGGCCCCTTCGGAAGCCTCGAGTCGCCCTACCCGGACCGGAAGGAGATTCCTTGCGCCCCGCGAAAGTACCGGGTGGCCGTCGGGTCGTCAACGCGCGGCGCTGCTGCGGCGTGGTCAGGTCAGACCCTCACTCCTTGCGCAGCGCCGCCACCACGTCCACCCGGAGCGCCTGCCGCGCGGGCAGGTAGCACGACGCCAGCCCGGCCAGCCCCAGGATCCCCGCGACGGCCGCATAGGTCGGCACGTCCGTCGCCGAGATTCCGAACAACAGACTGGTCATCAGCCTGGTAAGCAGGATCGCCGCGATCACGCCGACCGCCACACCCGCGAGCACCGGCTTCATCCCCTGCGCCACGATCAGCCCCAGCACGCCGCGGGGGCTCGCGCCCAGCGCCAGCCGCACCCCGATCTCCGAGGTGCGCCGCGAGACCGCGTAGGACAGCACACCGTAGATCCCCGCCAGCGCCAGGACCAGCGCCGCGCCGGCGAACGCGGCGAGCAGCGACATGATGAAGCGGCGCGAGGCGACCGAGTTCCCTACCAGCGTTTCCATGCTCTGCACCCGCGAGAGCGGCAGGCTCGCGTCGATTTCCCCCAGCGCCTGCCGCAACGACTGCGCGACCGCGCCCGGGTCGGCCCGGGTCTGAATCACGAATTGGATCGGCGAGAACCCCGCGCCATAGTACGGCAGGTAGACCGCGAGCGACGGGTCGTCCGAGAGGCTCCAGTCGCGCATGTCGGCGGCCACCCCGATGACCTCGGCGGCGTTGTCGCTCTGCCCCTTCCACAGGAGCAGGGTGCGGCCCACGGCGTTTTCGCGCGGCCACATCCGGTCCGCCAGCCGCTTGCTGATGATCACCCGCCACGGTTTGGCGATCAGGTCCTGCTCGGTGAAATCCCGCCCCGCCACCAGCGGCACGCCCAGGGCGCGGAAATAGTCCCGGGTGATGATCCGCCAGCTCGCCCAGGGCACCTCCTTGCTGTCGGGCGACGGCTTATCCGCCGCCGCAAACCCCATCCCCGTGCCCACTCCGGTAAGCGGCCGGCGTGACACCGCGGCCACCACCTGTACCTCCGGCCGCGCCTTGAGCCTGGCGGTGAGCTGGGCGAGGAACTGGGTGGTTCGCTCGCCGGTGTAGCTCTCGGGGAGGGCCACCTCCGCTAATACACGCCCCTCCGACACGAAGCCGCGGTCCTGCGCGAGCACCTCCCGGAAGCTCCGCAAGAGCAGTCCGGCCCCGATCAGGAGCGCGAGCGAGGCCGCGACCTCCACCATCACCAGCCCCGCGCGCAGCCGGCCAAGGAATCGCCCGCCGCCGACGTTGCGCTCCCCCTCGCGCAGCGCGCCCGCCAGGTCGCCCTGGCCGGCGTGCAGGGCGGGCACGATTCCGGCGAGCAGCGCGGTCAGCACCGTCACCGCCGCGGTGAAGCCCAGCACCCAGCCATCGATGCCCACGTCGGAGAGCCGCGGAATCCCCTCGGGGTTCCACGCCTTGAGCACGCGGAGCGCGCCGAACGCCAGCCCGAGCCCGCCCAGCGCTCCCAGCCCGCTCACCGCCAGCGATTCCGTCAGCGTCTGCCGCACCAGGCGGCTCCAGCTCGCGCCCAGCGCGGCGCGCAGCGCCCGCTCCCGGCTCCGGCCCGTGGCCTTGGCCAGGAAGAGGTTGGCCAGATTGACACACGCGATCAGCAGCAGGAATCCCACCGAGCCCATCAGCACCCAGAGCGCCCGCCGGATGGTGTCGCCGGCGACCCAGGTGGTGGACGACTCCATCACGATGCCCATCCCCTTGTCGTCCTTGGGGAATCGCTCGGCCAGCTGCCGCGCGATCGCCTGCAGGTCGGCCAGCGCGGCTGTGAACGCGACGCCCGGCTTCATCCGGCCGATCACGTTGAGCTCGAAGCTGCCGCGGTCCGGGTCGGCGCGGCGCTCCATCGTCAGGAACACGTCCCCCTCGTCGAGCCAGGGCTCGCCCCGCGGCAGCACCCCGATGACCGGATAGGACTGCCCGTCGAGCGTGATGGAGCGCCCCACGATGCCAGCGTCGCGCCCGAAGCGGGTGCTCCAGAGCCCGTGGCTCAGCACGACGCCCTGCCCGGCTCCCGGCGCGTCCTCGCCTTTCGCGAAGCCTCTGCCGAGCGCTGGGGTGACCCCCAGGACCTGGAAGAACTCCGCCGAGACCCGGGCCAGCCGCAGCCGCTCGGGAAAGCCCGACCCGGTGAGGTTGACCGAGCCGTACTCCATCGCCGCGATGCCGTCGAAGCTCCGGTTGAGGTCGTGGATGTCCCAGAAGTTCGCGCGCGTGAAGGAGGCCTGGTTCCAGCCGCGATCGAGCCGCGATTCCCAGATGGACACCAGGCGCTCCGGCTCGCGGAAGGGCAAGGGCCGCAGCAGGACGGTGTCCACCACGCTGAAGATCGCCGCGTTGGCCCCGATGCCGAGCCCGATGGTCAGCACGGCCACGGCGGCGAAGCCGGGATTCTTGAAGAGGGTTCGCGCGCTGAAGCGCAGGTCCTGCCAGAAGGTGCCCATGGAACTCTCCTTGTTGTTGGGTCCCGCCGCCGCTGGCACTCTCGCCCGATCTCGCAGCTGCCAGCGTTCGGCGAGCCCCGCCAGCGTCCCATCCACTACGGCGCGTACCACGAAGCGAAGGCCGGCCAGGTGTCGCGAGCCCGCCCCCACCCTTCGCGCCCGAAACGCCTCACGGAAGGTGTCGGTCATCTCCTCCCCGTAGTGCGCTCGGAGCTCGGCCGGAAACGCCCGGATCGAGAGCCGGAACAGCAGGGCCGCGAACCGCTCGTCCCAGCCGGTCATCGCGCCAGCCCCGGGAGCCAGGCGCGCCGCCTGGCCACGGCCACCAGCCGGCGCATCCGCTCGGTCTCGGCCCGGGCGGCGGCGCGACCCCGGGCAGTCACCCGATAATGCCGCCGGGGCGGCCCGCCGCTTTCCTCGCCCCGCGGCGCGCGGGTCTCCTCGATCAGTCCCTGGCGGACCATCCGCGCCAGGGTGGCGTACAGCGTTCCCGGCAGGATCTGATCGGCGCCCGCCAGCAGCTCCTCGAAGCGCTGCATGATGGCGTAGCCGTGCAGGGCTTCCCCGCCGATGGCAAGCAGGACGTGGTACACCGGCGGGCTGAGCGGCGCCGGAGGGCGTTCGGTCATGACAGGCTCCTGGTAACTATCATGTGACGCAAGTTAGCTCCAAAAGGTTGCAACGGGGGTCGGGCCAGCCTCCGCAGCGGGACCGAGTCGCTCGAGAGCTCGGTCGCCGTACTCTCCGCCATCCCCGCCACCGACGAAGCGGCTCTTCCGTGTCAGACCGACACGCGGTGGTCGGGCCGGACTTCACTTGTCATTGAACGCAATGCGTTGGAACAGCACCCTCCGTGGCCCGGTGCTTGCAAAGAGGCCTGGATCGCGCACCGCCCCGGCCCTCATCGAGCCCGTTCCGCCGTCCGGACCCGCGACGAACGGAACGATCCCGCCACGGGGTCGCCAGCCTCTTGAGACGCGGAATCGGCGGCTGATACCAATCGTCGGGAAACGATCGTTACAGCCCGGTGAGGTGAACCATGTCCGCTCCTCGTGCATCGACCGTCCGCCCGGCCGCCCGCCCGCCAGGATCTCGACCGGCCTTCACCTTCACCGATCGAGGGTTTTCCATCGGCGTGATTGCAGCGCTCCTCTGCCAGGCCTGCGGCGCGAGCGAGACGCTGGCCCCAGTCGGGGACCGGGTCCTCCCTGCGAGCCTCCGGCTCCTCGCCGAGGCAGCGGGAACCGACGCGGGCAAGGACATCCAATGCTCGCTGGATATCCTGGTGCGGTTGGAAGGCGCCATTGACCGCTCGACCCACCGTCTCATCCAGCACGGAACCGGGGGCGGAGAAGCTCGCCGCGGCTGGGTCCTCCCGGCGGGAAACGGGATCAGCTTCTGGGCCGACCTGTTCATCGCGGACCTCGAGATTCACCTGATCGGGGCCGACAGCGTCGAGCTTCGAAGCCCGGCCTCGATGGCCGACACCGAGTCCAGATTCTGGCACGAGCTGGGCCTGTTGCCTGGCCATACCCGAAATGCCAATCCCGCCACCGGCGAGCTCGCCGATGGCACCTGGACCTGCCGACCCATGGATACTCCACGGAGCTCCGGGGAATACTTCGACAGCACCGGGACGGTGGCCGGGACCTGGAGGCTGCTGGCCGCGCCCTAGGACCAGGCTCGCGCCGCTTCCCGGGCCCCGGGCACCGCGCAGCTCAGAACGATGGATCAGCTGCTGTCGGGCGCCACCGCGCGCCAGCGGTTCAACCTGCTGATGATCGGCGTCTTCGCGGTGGTGGCCCTGGGTCTGGCGAGCGTGGGTCTGTACGGGGTGATGTCATACCTGGTCTCGCAGCGCACTCGCGAGATCGGCATCCGTATCGCGCTGGGCGGCCAGCCCGGCGACGTCCGCCGCATGGTGGTGCGGGAGAGCCTGGTGATATCGGTGTCCGGACTGCTGGCCGGCGCGGCGGTGTCGCTGGCGCTCTCCAGCATCATCGGCCGGGTCCTGTTCGGCGTGCGGCCCACCGACCCGCCGACCTGCATCGCGATCGTGCTGCTGCTCCTGCTCGTGGCGGCCGCGGCCTCCAACGGCCCGGCGCGCCGCGCCACCCGGGTCGATCCGCTGGTGGCGCTCCGGGAATACGGCACCGGCCGGCCTGCCGCGCAACCCGATCGCCCGGAATCGCTCGCCTGGGCCCCTGTCGGAGGACGAGCCATCCCTGCTAATGCGCACCAGCGAGTGCGACCGCGGGCGTGACCAGGAGCTCCATGACGACCCCGGCGTGATCCGACGCCCAGATGGGATGGAGGGGGCCGGCGACCCGCTCGCCGGGCTGATCGCCGATGAGGCTGACGCGGCCCTGCAGCCTGCCTTGCGGCCCGCCCAACCCGCGAGCGAACACGTAGTCGATCCGCTGGTCGAAGCGCGCGACCTGGTCGGACAGGTCGGCGAGATGGCAGCAGGTGAATCCGCTCGCGCCGGGCCGCAGGGCCGCCCAGGCGTCGCTGAAGCCGGCGCCGGTGACCACGCCGTACATGGCCGAGCCGGGCACATCGTTGAGATCGCCCAGCACGATCGCCGGTGACTCGGCGGCGAGCGATCCGATCAGCTCGGCGGCTTGTCCGGCCCGCAGGGCGGCGAAGCCCGGGAAACTTCCGGATTCAAGATGGGTACTCGCCACCGTCACCGGGATGCCCTCCACGTCGGCTTCGATGCGGACCCAGCCCCGCTTGAGGTCAACGCCCGGCGCGACGACGCCGAGGTTGAGCGCGTAGGTCCGGGCAACGATCCCCGGTCCCACGCTGACCCGGCTCGCGTCGACCAGGATCACGTCGTGATCCGTGACGCCGACGCCGGGCAACGGCGCGGCGGTGAGGTTGGTGACCTGGGCGGCGACGGTGTAGCTGAGCCCGCGCGCAGCGAGCGCGTCGAGCAGAATGGGCAGGAAGTCGAGGTTGATGTCCACCGGTATGCCGAGCCCGGTGAGATTCACCTGCAGCTCGGTCACCTCCTGGAGACCCACGATGTGGGGACGGGCGCGCTCGATCTCGGCAGCCAGGGCCTGGGCCCGCACCGGATAGGCGGTTTGCTGCAGCACGGCGATGTTGCCGAGCAGGGCGGGCAGATCGTCGTTGGGATCCGGGGAGATGAGCGCAAGGATCACCGCGTCCACGTTGGCACCGATGTAGATGTTGCGCGACATCACGGTGATGCTGCGGGCGCCGTTCGCCGAGCGCGACGACACGGCGGGGTCGGAAGGGGCCAGGGTCTCGGCGCCCGAACAGGCAAGGGCCAGCGCCGACGCGAGCAGCGGCAGGGCACGGCGACTGAATAACGGCATGGGAGGGTCTCCTCGAAGGTTGGTCGGCTTCACGTCCCAACCTGAATACGGAGCATCAAGGGGGATCAAGCGTCCGGTGAGGAGGAAAGGAAGGTTTGCTCCTGCGGAAGCCTGGTGAGCGCAGCGTGTCAGTTCGACACTCCGAGCTCGACCATCATCCTCCGGCTGCGACGCTCGCCGCCCGCGCGATGAAGCGCTTCGCCGTGCGACATCGCGATCGAGTTTCCGTCTTCGGTGATCGTGCAGCTCGCTCGCGTGGCCGGGCTCGAACCCTACTCCAGTGGTGAGGATCTCGTCGTGCTGCGGGACTGCACCAAGCTGCGGGTCAGCCGGAGGTATCGCCACGTGGTGCGGGAGCGGTTAGGGGTGGAGTGAAGGTCGGTCCGGATCGACGCCGGACCGCCGCCAGAGCCGCCGCCCTCAGCAGTCGTGCACCGCGCGCCGCACCACGAATTGGATCGGCGCGACCTCCTTCGGCACGGTGACCCCCACCGCCGGCGCCGTGAGCGCCTGGGTCGTGATGCAGCCGGTGCCGGGCTCGGTTTCGGTGACGTAGGCCGCCGTGCCGCGCTCGTGCCGGTAAACGCTGTCAATCGTGACGGCGTACCCGCCGGTCGGACGGCGGCCCATCGCGGCGACGAGGACGAGATCCCGGCTAAAATCCACGGCCGGGAGCGGAGGCTCCGGGCTCACCCCCCACGTGACGCCATCCCAGAGCGCCCGCCATGCAGCGGGGTCGCCGACGACCGTCTGTTGCGCCGGGAGCGCCGTGTAGAAGTCCCGGAAGACCGGCTCGGGAATGACCGTGCCGACTCGCGGGCCCAGCAACAGCTGGTCGGCCCCGTCGGTCCCCGAGGGGGAGCAGGCGGCGGCCAGAACGACGAGCAACTGAGGGCCGAGGGAGCGCGCGGAATCCGGCATCAGGACTACCCGTTCAAGCCACGGGCTTTCACCCCCGAAGGTAGGCGGTGGCTGTCGGGCCGTCAACGCGCGGGCCCTTGCACGGACGCCCGCCCCCACCCGGGCCCCTGGGGCGCGGGCACAGCCTGGCTGGGCTGGCCGGGGGTGGCGATTCCCGCACCCGCCCCAGACGCATTTCGGCTACTTTTTGAGCGACCTGTTCAACCGCCGGCGGACCTGATTTGACGGCACCCTCGGCGGGACGGACTATCGCCACGATGCTCATCGAGCGGGTAAGGCGGGCGCTGGCCCCCGATTACCAGGTCCTGCAGGAGGTCGCAGGCGGGGGCATGGGAATCGTCTACACCGCGCGCCACGCCCGGCTCGGACGGATTGTCGCGATCAAGGTCCTCCGCCCCGAGCTGGCCACCGCCGTCGCCGCCGAGCGCTTCGCCGACGAAGGCAGGACACTGGCGCGGATCGACCATCCCGCGGTCGTCACGGTGTACGACGCCGGCGAAAAGGATGGGCTCTTCTACTATGCGATGGAGTTCGTGGAGGGCGAAACCCTCTCCTCCCGCCTCCAGCGCGGACCGCTCCCTGCCGCCGAGGTGCGCCTGCTGGCGCACGACCTCCTCGGTGCCCTCAATGCGGCGCACGCGATCGGCGTGGTGCATCGTGACGTGAAGCCCGCCAATGTCTTTCTCCGGAACGGCCGGGCCCTGCTGGGCGACTTTGGAATGGCCCGGTGGCGCGCCAGGACCGATCCCGCCCTCACCACACCGGGCCAGCTGATCGGCACCGTGCGGTACATGGCGCCGGAGCAGCGCGATGGCCTGGAGGCGACCGAACGCACCGACGTGTACGCCGGCGCGCTGGTGCTCTGGGAGGCCTCCACCGGCGAGCGCTGGCCGGCGGATCAGGCCCCCGAGAAGGCGGACTGGAAGCGGCTCCCCTCGCCGATGGCGATTCCGCTGCGACGGGCGCTCGTGCTGGAGCCGGAGGGACGATTCGCGAATGCGGGCGAGTTCCTGGCCGCCCTTCCGGCCGAGCCGGCATCGCGCTGGCGCCGACCATTGCTGCTGGGAGGCCTCCTCGCCGCTGCCACCCTGGCGATCGCCGTGTTACGCTGGCTGCCGACTTCCCCGCCGCCTCCCCCGGTCGGTCTCACCCTCGAGGTGGAGCCCTTTGAGGTGAGAGGACTTCCCGGCGGCGCATTCCGGGATTCCCTGACCACAGCCCTGATCAGCGCGCTCTCGGGCTATCCCGATCTTCGCGTCCGTCCCGCCGGTTCGGGTCCCCGTACCCGCGGTGCGGTCCGCCTGGCAGGGGTGATGACGCCCGCCGGCGGCGGGCTTCGCCTGGAGCTGCGCGCTACCGGCGGGGAGTCGGGCGGTGTCGCCGCCGCCGCCGCCGACGCGCCGAGTCGCGAGGACTGGACCGCGCTGGTGCGCCAGGTCGCCGATTCCTTCCTGGCCGAGGTCTGGAGGGGAACGCTCGCCGGCGATCACTGGCTTCCGCTCAAGGCCCTCCCCCGGACCGGCGACGGGCTCAGCCGGTGGCACGCCGCCGAGGGGCTCTACGCCCAGGCCCGGTGGAATGAGGCGCGGGACGCCTACGCCAGAATCGAACTGGCGGATACCAGCTGCACACTGTGCACCTACCGGCTGATCGACATCGATCGCTGGCTCACCAACCCGCCGGACCCGCAGCGATTTGCCCGCCTCAATCGTCACCTCGACGCCTTTCCTCCCCACTACACCGCCATCATCCGCGCTCAGCAGCAGTCCTGGCCCGCTCGGTATGACAGTCTGCGAGCCGCCGCCGACCGGTACCAGGAATTCTTCCTTGCCAGCTTCCTCCTTGGGGATGAGCTGTTCCATCGCGGACCCCTCTACGGCCACCTGCGACACGAAGCCCTCGAGCCGCTGCAGCATGCGCTCGACCTCCGGCCCGACTTCACCCCGGGATGGGAGCACCTGAGCTGGGTGCTGCTGAGCGAAGGCACCGCCGCCGAGGCGAGACGGGCGCTCGACAGTGTTTCTCCGGAACGGGCGGCGGCGGGTCTCTCGAGGGAGATCCGGATGATGCTCCAGCTCGGCTATCTCTGGCGGTTCGGCTCGACCGCCGAGGCGTCGGTGGCGACCAGCACGGCACTTCAAATGCCGGCGGTGGCGGGGGACTATCGCACCACCTCGGGCGGCCGCATGATGATGACCGTCGACGCTCCCGCCGGCGCGGTGGGCCTCGGCGCGCAACTGGCCGCCTGGCGGGGCAAACCTGAAGCCGTCCGGGCCGGGCTGCTGGCCCAGGCGCACGGATTTGCGGCCCTCGGTCGGCTCGATTCGCTGCGCGCGGTCGGTGTGCGGCTGCGCCATTCGGCCTCGAACCACGCCCTGGCGCTGTATGCGCTGGAGCTGGAGGCGGTCCATGCGCTGGCCGACGCCGACGACTCCGTTCCGGTCGATCCGGGCCTGATCACCGCGCTCCGGACCTACGTCGCCACCGGCGCCGAGGCCGAGCCGCTCCGGCAACGCGCGGCGTGGTTGCTCGCACTGCTCGCGCTCCGCGGGAACGATTCCGCCGCCGCCGCGGGCTATCGCGGGATGCTCATCGAGCATCCGTCCCAGACCACCCTGGGGGAAGAGGTGGATCTCTTTGCGCTTCTGCGGCGCGGCGATACCGCTCGGGCGGGCCGGATGCTGGCCGGCCTCCCGCGGTCCGACCTCTCGCATATCGCTCCGGTTCCCCTGGAGGATGCGGTTCGGCGGCTCCTCCGCGCGGCGTGGCTGGAGCGAACCGGGGCCGCCGGCCCGGCCGAACAGGAGTTGCGGTGGCACGAGCACCTCCAGCTGGACGGCTTCCCCACCGGCGACCCGCAGGCGGGTGAAGCGGCCTGGGCGCTGGGCACCCTGCTGCGGTGGCGCCGGGCGCGCATCCTTGACCGGAGAGGCGCTGCGGATCTGGAGCTATGCGCGGCTTACCAGGCTGTGGCCCGGCTCTGGTCCGGGGCCGAGCCCCGGCTCGCGGCACGGGCGGAGACCGCCGGCCGCCGGGCCGCGCAGCTCAAGTGCGAGGGCTCCGCATGATCGTCTGCCGGGTGCTCGGCCCGGTGGAGGTCACCGTGGACGGAGCCGCGGCTCCGCTCGAATTGCTATGGCGAAAGCACCTGGCGCTGCTCCTCTACCTGGCGCGCTCCCCCAAGCGCGCGCGAACCCGCGAGCACCTCACCGGGCTGCTCTGGCCCGACAAGGAGGAGAGCGCCGCCCGGCACTCCCTCAACGAGGCGCTTCGGGTGGTACGCAAGGCGGCGGGCGACGACGCTATCGACACGACGGCCGGCCAGGTGCGACTCGCCGTCCCGGCGGTGCAGCTCGACGCGGACGAGCTGGAGCTCCGGGCTGAGCACGGAGAGTGGGCCGCGGCCGCGGCGATGGTGGCGGGGGAGTTTCTCGAAGGCTTCGCGCTGCCGGAGAACAGCGCCTTCGAGGACTGGCTCGCGGTGGAGCGCCGGCACTGGACCGCGCGGTCCACCCGGGTCCTCCTCGAGCACAGCGACGCCCTCCTCCGGGAGGGCCGTGCGGACGAGGCGCTGACGGTGGCCCATCGCGCCGATGGGCTCGATCCGGATAACGAGCTGGTCGCCCGCGCGGTCATGGGCGCTTGCGCGGTCCTCGGGGACTCCGCGGCAGCGCTCGATCACTTCGCCCGATTCGCCGAGCGGCGAATCCGCGAGATCGGCTCCGGTCCGGGCCCTGAAATCCGGGTGCTCGCCGACCGCATCCGGACCGCGCGCGCCGGCCGTCCCAGGCCCGCCGTCGGCAAGACGGACGTTGCGGATCGCCGGCGGGCACCGCTGGTGGGCCGCGGTCGCGAGCTCCAGCGGCTGCTGGAACACTGGGAGCGCTGCCGGGCGGGAGGTGGTGCCGTGGCGCTCCTGCTCGTGGGTGACGCCGGCACGGGGAAGTCCCGGCTCCTGGAAGAATTCCTCGCCCGGGTCCGTGTCGCGGGCGGGGCGGCGTCGCTGGTCCGAGCCGTGGAGGGCGATGGAGAGGCGCCGGGTGGCGGCCTGATCGGTCTCGCGCGCGGCGGCCTGCTGGAAGCGCCCGGCCTCCCTACCGCGTCGCCGGAGGCGATTGGAATGTTCGCCGCGCAGATTCCCGAGTGGGCCGAACGGTTTCCGCTCGCCGCCGCCGGTTCAGGTCAGACGATCACCGCGGCGTTCGGGGCGCTCCTGGCCGCGTCATTGACCGAGGGACCCGTGGTCCTCGCCGTGGATGATGCGCACTGGATAGACCGGATCTCCCTCCTCGGCCTCCTCGCCGGGACCCGCGACCATGCGCGGGCGGCGTTCTGCCTCATCCTCTCCGCGGGTACCTACCCGCCCCGCGCGGAGCTCGACGATTTCCGTCGCCGGCTCGGCAACGATGTCCCCGGAGGGGTGGTGGCCCTCGGGCCGCTCGATCGTGAAGCGCTCTGGGCTCTCGCCGCGTGGGCCCTGCCCGGGTACGACGCCGTGGCCCTGGAGCGCGCCGTCCGGCGGGTCGGGAACGATTCCGCGGGGCTCCCGCTCCTCGCGGTGGAGCTGCTGTCGGCGGTGGCGCACGGGCTGGATCTGACCCAGGGACCCGGGACCTGGCCGGAGCGATTCCGCACCCTGAGTCAGACGTTGCCAGGCGATCTTCCCGACTCGGTGGTGGCGGCGTTCCGTATCGGCTTCCGGAGACTGACCCACGAGGCGCAGCAGGTGCTGGCCGCCGCCGCGGTGATGGGGGATCGGAACACCGAAGCGGTGCTCGCCCGTGCCAGCGGGCTCGAACCCGCCCAGGTGGCGGCCGCGCTCGATGAGCTCGAATGGCAGCGCTGGCTCGAAGCCGATGCGAGGGGCTACGCCTTCGTCGCCAGGCTGGCGGGGCTGGTCGTTGCGCGGGACATGGTCACCGCGGGGCAGCGCGACCGATACCGGGCGCGGGCCGGACTCCCGCCGGTTCTCCCTGCCTCGTCGAGCTAGTACGAATCGCTCCCCGACCCGAAATTCATGCTGCAGCCGCCACCCGCGCAGGCGAGTGCGACGACAGCTCCGAGCGCCAGGACCGGGACACCCACGACCCACCATACTGTCTTCTGGGTGTTGAATTTCCGCGTCGCGACCCGGTCGACCGCCGTCAGTGGAACCCGGCGCGCTGCGTGCTTCACGAACCCCGTGAACGAGTCTTCCTCCAGGCGGGGACTCGTCAAGACATACCTTGTACGCCGTTTCAGCCCCCTGGAGCATTCGGCTTTGCCGGGACCATCGATGAGCGGTCGCCCCGCCCCCTCTTGCAACCCTTTTCCGCTCCGCTGCGTCTTACCACACACATGATGAGTACTCACCCGGTGAGGGGAATGTATGCCGCCTAAGAGCCTCGGCCTGGTCCAGGGGACCGTGGACGTCCTCATCCTCCGGGCCCTGGTCCGGGCCTCGATGCACGGGTACGCCGTCTCCCAGTGGATCCGGGAGCGGAGCGGGGGGGCCCTCGCCGTCGAAGATGCTGCCCTCTACCAGGCCCTCCACCGCCTCGAGCGGAAGGGCTGGGTCGAGGCCGAGTGGGGAGTCTCCGACACCAATCGCCGGGTGAAGAGCTACCAGATCACCCCGGTAGGACGGAAGCAGCTCAAGAGCGACGTCGCCGACCTGCGCCGTTACGTCGCCGCGCTCTTTGCCGTGCTGGAGCCGGCGTAGGACGCCATGCCCCCCTTCCGGCTGCCGTGGAGAACCCGATCCCTGGTGGTCTCGGAAGTCGAGGAGGAGCTCCGTTACCACCTCGACCTGGTGGCCGCCAGGCTCCGAGCCGCAGGGATGTCTGAAGCCGAGGCCCGGGCCGAGGCGGAACGCCGGTTCGGCGACCTCGAGGCTACCCGGAACTATTGCCGCGACGAGCTGCTGCGTCGCGAGCGGGAGAAACGACGCATGACCGTCCTCGACGAGCTCCACCAGGACCTCCACTATGCCATTCGCGCGCTCCGGCGCTCGCCCGGCTTCACGCTGACGGCGCTGCTCACCCTCGGCCTCGGCATCGGAGCCAATACCGCCATCTTCAGCGTGGTCCGGGCGGTGCTGCTGGAACCGCTGGCCTTCCGAGACGCGGGCCGGATCGTGCGGGTATGGCAGGTGAATCCGTCCACCGGGATGGACCGGGGCGCGGTGTCGGAGCCCAATTTCAAGGATTGGCGCGCCGGGAGCCGGCTCACCGAAGCGATGGGCGGCTTCTTCTACGCCGACCGCGCCACCGGCATGGACCTGACCGGCCAGGGCGACCCGGTGCAGCTCAACGCCGCCCTGGTCACCGACGGCTTCTTCGAGACACTCGAGACGCCACCGCTCCTCGGCCGCGCGCTGCTCCCCGAAGACAACGTCCCCGGCAAGGACCGCGTCGCGATGCTGAGCTACAGTCTCTGGACCGGCCGGTTCGGCGCCGATCGGTCGCTTCCCGGCAGGAGCATCACGCTCAACGGGCAGCCGTTCGTGGTGGCCGGGGTCATGCCGGCGGGGTTCACCTATCCCGCGGACCGGAACATCGACCTCTGGATCCCCCTGTCGTTCTTCGGCCCCGACGCCATCGGCCGGGAGCGCAGCAAGGGATTTCTCGAGGTGATCGCGCGGATGAAGCCGGGTGTGACCTCTGCGACGCTCCACGCCGAGCTCGCCGGGGTCGCGGCGCGGCTGGCGCGGGAGTATCCCGAGAATCCCGGGTGGACCGATGTCTTCGTCGCCCCCATTCGCGACTCGATCCTGGGCGAGGTCAGGACCCCGCTGCTGGTGCTGATGGTCGCGGTGGGATTGGTGCTGCTCATCACCTGCGTCAACATCGCGAGCCTCCTCCTGGCGCGGGCCACCGGGCGCCGGCGCGAGCTGGCGGTGCGGGCGGCGCTCGGCGCGGGCCGGGGGCGGATCGCCCGGCAGCTCCTCACCGAAAGCATGACGCTGGCGATTGCCGGCGGTGGGCTTGGCGTAATCGGCGGGCTCCTCGCGGTGCGCGCCCTCGCCGCGTCCGGCGGCGCCGAGCTGCCGAGGGCCGATGCGATCCGGGTGGACGGGTGGGTGATGGCGTTCACGTTCGGGATCTCGGTGATCTCCGGGCTCCTGTTCGGGACGGTGCCGGTGGTTCGCGCTTCCTCGGGCCACCTCCACGCCGCGCTCCGCGCCGGGGCCCGTGGGTCGGTCGGCAACACCGGCCAGAAGCTCCGCAGCGCGCTCGTGGTCGTGGAGGTGGCCCTCGCGGTGATTCTCGTGATCGGCGCGGGACTCGCCACCAAGAGCTTCGGCCGCCTCGTCTCGGTCAACCCCGGCTTCCACCCCGAGAACGGGCTGGTGATGAGGATCCGGGTGGGGGATGCCTACCAGACGGATGAAGCCCGGCTCGGCTTCTACCAGACGGTCCTGGAGCGGGTCCGCGCTGTGCCCGGGGTTCAGGCCGCGGGCGTGATCCGGGACCTGCCGCTCCGCGGTAACGGGGAGCTGGTGCGTCCCGGGATCCAGGGCCGGCCGTTGCCTCCGGGCCAGGCGCCGGCGGCGCAGCTCCACCAGGTCAGCACCGACTACTTCAAGGCGATGGGCATTCCGCTCCTGGCCGGCCGGAGCTTCGAGCCGACCGACCGGGGCGGGGCGCCGCCCGTGCTGGTGGTGAGCCACGAGCTGGCGCGGCGCTTCTGGCCCGGCGAGAACGCGGTCGGGAAATTCCTCACCTTCGGAACCCAGGCTGTCGAAGTGGTGGGAGTGGTGGGTGACGTGCGGCAGCGCGGCCTGGCGGAGCCGCCCGAGCCGACGTTGTACATCCACGCCCTCCAGAATCCTCGCAGCGGGATGAGCATCGTGGCGCGGACCGCGGGCGATCCGCTGCGCTACGCGAACGCGGTGCGCCAGGCGATCTGGTCGGTCGACAAGAGTCTGCCGATCATCGAGGTCACCACGCTCGACGCGGTCGTCGGCCGGGCGGTGTCCCGCCCCCGCCTGATCGCCTGGCTGCTCGCGCTGTTCGGCGCCATCGGCCTCTCGCTCGGCGCGCTGGGCATCTACGGGGTGCTGGCGTATGCGGTCAATCAGCGGCGGCAGGAGATCGGCGTACGGGTGGCCCTGGGTGCCTCACCCCGCTCGGTGCTCTCGCTGGTGGTCGGTCGGGGGATGCTGCTGGCGGCAGTGGGGGTGGTGGTGGGAGTGGGTGGCGCCTGGATACTGACCCGCTCGATGCAGACGGTGCTCTACGACATCCGGCCTTCCGATCCGGTGACGTTCGTGGAGGTGGTCCTGATACTGCTCGTCACCTCGCTCCTGGCCAGCTGGCTCCCCGCCCGGCGCGCGCTGGAGATCGATCCTGTCACGGCGCTCCGGGCGGATTGAGGCGGCGGGCAGGTTCGGCCTCGACCCCGGGCGCAGCCCGGCAGCAGTGCCGTGGCGACTCTGCGGCGGCTCCGGGCGGACCTGCGTCAGGTCGGGGGCGCGCGGTGTGCGGCCGTTTCGATTCGGGGCGTCCAAGAGTTATTCGAAATCGGCAACGGACACCGCTATCGCGGGCCGAGGCCCGCAGGAGGTCCCGATGCACCGCTCGAATCGGCTGGAGCCGGCGTGCGGACGCGCCGCGCGCCCGGCCCTCGCTCTCCTCGCCGCGAGTGCCGTCCTGATCACCGCATGCCAGGAAGCCCGCTCCCCAACCGGCCCGGGTCCCGGGTTGGCCGCCAGTATCAGCGCCGAGCTCTCCCAGCAGGACACTCCCGATCAGCTCGCCGTCGCCCAGGCGGTTCCCGGGTTCGGCGGATACTTCATTGACGAGACCGGCGCGCCCACCGTCTACCTTACCGACCCGAGCCGGCGGCCCGAGGCGGCCCAGGCCCTGGCCGGCTTCCTCGGGAGCTTCGGATGGACCGCCGCGGACCTCAAGGTCCGCCAGGCGGACTACGACTACCTCCAGCTCGACGCGTGGTATCGGCGGGCCTGGCCGCAGGTCCTCGCGCTGACCGGCGCGGTCTCCTCGGATCTGGACGAAGGCCGGAACCGGCTGCGCTTCACCGGGGTGGATGCCGCCGCCCTCGGCAACATCGCCGGCACCCTCGCCGGCCTCGGCGTTCCGGGCGCGGCGACCGTGCTGCAGATCCGGGGACCGGTGCGCCAGGTGGCGACGCTTCGGGACAAGGTCCGGCCGCCGCACGGGGGGCTCCAGATCCAGTTCTTCCCTTCCCCGGCCAGCCCGCTGGTGCTGGTGTGCACGCTGGGCTTCAACGCGGTGAAGGATGGGGTCCAGTCGTTCATCACCAACTCGCATTGCAGCAACGTCCAGGGCGGGATCACCCTGCGGACCGATTATTACCAGTCGACCCGGGGTGGGGTGCTCCCCAACCCCGACAATTTCATCGGATTCGAGGTGGATGACCCCGACTATACCAGCGGCGGCGACTGCCCGCTTCTCCGCCGGTGCCGGACCGCGGATGCGTCGCGTGCCCAGTACGGCGCGGGCCAGGCGTTCTCGATCGGGCGCATCGCCCGCACCACCGTGCTCAACACGATCCTGGCCTCGGACGATCCCGCCTTCCTCCAGGTGGACGATCTCAACCCGGTCTACCGCATTGCGTCCGAGCAGCCGGCGCCGGTGCAGGGACAGGTGCTGAACAAGGTCGGCCGCACGACGGGCTGGACCCAGGGCCAGGTGGTCGCCACCTGCGAAAACGTGGACATCACCGATTCGGACATCACTCAGCTTTGCCAGGGTCTGGTGGGGGCCTACGTTGACGGGGGGGACAGCGGCTCGCCGGTGTTCGGGTTCAACACCGACGCCACGGTCTTTCTGGCGGGGATCCTCTGGGGCAGCTCCACCGACCTGGTCACCGGGGAGGTGCAGTTCATCTTCAGTCCGTTCGCCAGCATCGAGCGGGAGATGGGCGCGCTCACCACGGCCGACCCCCTGACCACGGGGGGAAAGAAGGTGAAGAAGCCCAAGTAGGGCGACCGCAGGCGCGGGAGGAGACCGTCGCCGGCGCGGCGGGGGGCTCCGCGACGGGTGGGGGTCCGCCGGCGTGGTCGGGGCGGCAGCTAGCCCGCTCGCTCTCCGGCTGTTGGGTGAGCCCGCGACTCGCCTAGTCGCGGATGAAGATCGAATTGTGCGCGTGGGTGCGTTTCTGCAATCGGTACCCCAGGGCGGCCCAATCGATGCCCTCGGGCGATTCGATGATGACGATTTCGGGAAAGAGCGCACGCGTGGCCGATTCGAAGAAGGGCTTCAGCACGGTCGCCTCGAAGCCCTCGACGTCGATCTTGAGGACCGAGATGCGGGTCACCTCTCGTTCCCGCAGGACCTCCACCAGCGGGCGGCACGGCACCTTCACGCGGAGTGTTCCCGCGCTCACGGCCATCGAAGCACCGCCCAGCTGTCCCGGGTCGTAACGAAGTTCAAACTCTCCCGCGCGGTCCGCCAGGCCGATCGGGAATGCCTCAATCCTCGAGTCGAGCCCGTTGAACCTCAGGTTCAGCCTGAACCGGGTAAACACGATCGGATTGGGCTCGAACGCGAGGATCCTTCCCTTCGGGGCGGTGATGAACCTCGCCGAGAAGAGCGAGTAGAAGCCGGTGTTGGCTCCGATGTCCACGAAGATCGAGTCCTCCCGCAGGACCCGGGGGAGCAGTTCTCGCTCCTCATGCTCATAGTACCCGGGCGTGAAGAGGACAAATCGATCGCCCAGATTCTCATGCGGATAGAAACGGCATCGGATGCCGAACGGATCGGCATCCACCATCCGCTTGTTCTTCAAGACCACCTTCCGGAGAGCCAGACCCAGCCTGAATCTCACCCATCCGCGACCGAATCCCTGGGCCACCGAATACAAGGAGCGATCCAGGCCGCGGAGGCTGTAGGTTCCGAATGGTGACACGGTGTCGGTTTCCAGCACGGGCGGATACCAGGCCTTGGGTAACGAGGCTCCCAGCAGGCGGCTCGACGTCTTCACAGGGATGAGTGCTTGAGCCGCTTCACCAGCTCGAGGCTCTCGACGTCGGCGTTGTCCTGAAATCGGCCGGTCTGCTTGGTTCGAATGAGGGTATCCAGGTCGGCGAACGGGATGTCCACCCCGTCGATCGCAATCCTTTCCGCTTTCGGGGCGGCATCCGCGTATCGAACGCTCCAGGCCAGCGTGAGAATGTCCACTCGCGGCTCGTCGCCGACGATCGTGATCGGCCGAGTCGCGATCTCGGATGGGTCGAGCTCCCGCGCGATGCCGGAGGTCAGGCCTTCGAGCGCCTTCAAGGTACGTTGCGCGTTGGCGGCGGTCGGCTCGATGAGGACGTCAATGTCCTTGGTGGCGCGCACCACTCCGTGCAGGGCCAGGGCGAACCCACCGACCACCACATACTTCACGCCCGCCGCATTGAGCAGGCCGCACACCGTAGCGAGCCGGGACCCGGGCGCTGTCACCCGACCCGGTCCGCGCCGTCGCGTCGCCAGCGCTCGTACTCGTCGAAGGTGTCAAACGTGGCGGTCCAGGGCTTCGCGGCTCGGCGTCCGCGGGCAAGCTCCCGCCACAGCTCTTCGGAGAGCTCAAGACGCGCGGCGGGCGTGAGCGCGAGACCGTCGCGGAGGGTCCGCTCCCGGGCTTCGGCGAACGCATTCCGCTGCTGGCGCGCCACGTAGTCTCGGACCGCCTCCGCCACGACGAAACTGCGGGAACGCCGCTGGCGCCTGGCCTCGGCGTCCAACGTGGACCGGATATCGGCAGGCAGGGATACCGAGACGATCTTCGTCATCCTGGGACCCTTACGTCGGTCGGCTCGCGACCTTGTTGCTATTAGCGGCTAATAAAATATGATAGGCCAGAGCTTTCGAGCAAGGCGGCGGCTCCAACCCCTCGGGTCGAATTGGAGTCGCCGGGGCAGCTTCACTCTTTCCCTCTCCGGAGCGGGGCCGTATGTTATGGCCGCCGTTCCGCCAGGGGGTGCCTTCAACCGGGGGAGGATTGGATGAGACGTCTTGGGTGGATTTGCTGTGTCGCGGTGGTGGTCGGCTGCGCGAAGAAGGAGGCTGCGCCGGCTGCGGATACGACGGCCGCTGCGCCGCCGGCTCCGCCGATGCTCACCGCGGCGGATGTAGCGGGCAAGTGGCATGTGCGGGTCATGGGCGAGGCGAGCGACAGCGTGCTCGTCGAGTACGATATGACCGCGACAGCCGGAGACACCGGGTGGTCCATCATGCTGCCCAAGCGGCCGGCGATGACGCCGCGGGTGATGTTCTCCGGCGACAGCGTCATATTGGACAATGGTCCCTACGAGAGCGTCCTGAGGAAGGGACTCCAGGTCACGACGCACAGCGTGAACCGCCTGCAGGGCGGCGAGCTGGTGGGCATGACCACCGCGCACTACGCGGTGAAGAGCGGGGACAGCGCGGTGATGCTGCGGAGCAGAGCCACCCGCACTCCGTAGCGCACTCCGACAAGGCATTCCGGGCCGGCTGGCCGTGGCAACCAGGTCATGGCCAGCTGGCCCTGCTGCGTCCCGGACCGTCAGGGACAACCCGGGCGGCGCCCACCTCGCCTCGACCGGTGCAACGCCGGCCCCGCCGCCCGGGTCTAACCCTGGTACGCTCGCCACCCCGTCGAAGGCATGCCCATGCCCGACCTCCGGCAGGATCTCCGCCTCGCGCTCCGCATGGTGCCGGCGGTCAAGCGTGCGGCCCCTGGTTGCGGCTCGATGCTACACCTTGACGGCCTTGGCGAAGGCGAGCTGGATCGCCGCCTCGGCGTCGCCGTCGGTCACCAGAACGCAGACCACCGGTCCCTCTTGCCAAAAGACCAGCGTTAGGCCCCCGGCGCGGTAGATCCGGAAACGAATCCCTTCGTGCTCCCGCTCCTCGGCCCCGGGCACGAGGTCGGGGATGCTGCCTTGGTACATCTGGCAGAGGACTCGCTCCCTCCCGCCCTCCGCCTTCTCGTAGGTGAAGAACGCGCTGGCCCGCCCGGAGACCCGGTGCACCCGTCCACCGGCCAGCCGATAGCCCATCATGCCGAAGTCGAATACCCGGGTCGCGAAGGAGACCCGTCCCGCCGCGAAGAAGCGCTCCAGCGCGCGCGGGTCGGCGGTCTCGAGCTGCAGCGAGAGCGTCCCCGCACGGTAGCTCGCGAAGTCGCCGGCAGCCGCCGCCACAACGTCGGGCGAGCCGCGGCGTGCCAGCACCAGGAGCAGGATCGCGGCCGCAGTAAGGCCCAGGCCGAGCCCGGCGGCCAGCCGGCGGACCCGGGAGGAGCGCGCCCGGCGTCCGGCAGCACCGGCGTCCTCTGCCGCGAGGGCGCCGGAGATCCGCGCGACGACCTCGGGCGGAACCGCATGCTGCGGCGCGGTCTCCGTCACCATCGCCTTGACCCGTCGCAGCGCGGCCAGCTCCCGGCGGCATCGCGGGCAGGTCGCCAGGTGGGCCTCGACCCCCGCGCGCGCCGCGACCGGGAGCCGCTGGTCCAGGAGCAGGTGCAGCTCGTCGCTCGGATGATGCGGTGTGTCGGTCACGGATCCATCCGTCCCCGGTACCCGGTGCGCCGGGCGTAGTCGTGCAGCGCCGCGAACAGCAGGCGCCGGCCGCGGAAGAGGCGCGAGCGCAGCGTTCCGACCGGGCAGCCGAGTGCCGTCGCCGCGTCCTCGTACGACAGCTCTTCCACGTCGACCAGCAGCACCGCGGCGCGAAACGCGGCCGGCAGCGCCCCCAATGCCGCCTCCACGTCGCGGGACCAGCGCAGGCCTGGCTCCGGAGCGTTGTCCAGCTCGTCCTCCGGCCCGGCGGGCGCCTCGATATAGGCGTTGAACCGCTGTTCCAGGACGTCCGGCGGCAGCGGTCCGACTTCGCGCTGCCGCTGCTTCCGCCGGTTGAAGAACACCGAATACAGGATGGTGAACAGCCAGGCCTTGCAGTTCGTTCCGAGGCGGAAGTTGTCAAACGTCCGATAGGCGCGGAGATAGGTCTCCTGCAAGAGGTCCGCCGCATCCTCCGGGTCCCCGGCGAGCCGGCGCGCGGAGGCGTACAAAACCTGCATCAACGGGAGGGTCAGGGACTCGAACCGGAGCCGTCTCTCGTCGGTGTCGGTAGGCGGCATGGCGGGCCCGGGCACGGTCGCGGGAATTTTCCGGAGGTCTCGGCTGTTAAAGGTAACACGGCCGGGAGGTCTCCACCGACGCCCGGCCCGTGGCAGTCATGCGTCCCTTTACGCGGAGGGCAGGAGATGCTCCGGATTCACTGGGTTCTTCGCACCGCAGGCCTGGGCGCCGCGGCGTCGGCGCTCGCCAGCTGCGCCTCCGATGCTTTGTTGCAACCCGCCGACACTCCGGTTCTCGCCCTGGAGGCCGCGGGACGGCCAGGGTTCGTCTTCCCCAACGGCTGCTGCTACTACCGCGGGCGGGTGGTGCGGACCGTGGTGCCCCCGGCGAGCGTTCCCAAGACGGGCGTTGATAACTTCTACGGATTCCCAGGCGGCGCGGCCCCGGGGCAAAAGGGTGTGGTGGGCGTGGCCCCCGGCGACACGGACTATCATGGTGGACATTGGAAGTTCTTGGCCGTGACCTGGAATGTCACACCGTACCTGCTCACCTCCGAGGACGCGGTGCTCGCCGCCGCGACCGCGGGCGACGTGACCGTGACGCGCGTTCCAGGCAACGATTTCAAGTGTCCCATCCAACCCTGAGGGCTGGCACCGGCGCGGATCGCCTCCCGCACGGCCTTTGGTGGAGACTGATCATGGCTCGCCCCTTCGCTGCGATCGCTCTGGTCGTGGCCATCCCCTGTGCCCCCCTCCCGGCGCAGCAGCACGCCATCTGGGTCGACGCGTCGGGCGGCGTCAAGAGCGGCGCTCAACGCGTGGCGCTGAGCGGGTGGTATCGCGTGGTCCATCTCGCGGGCCGCCTGGAGCTGGGCCTCGGCGCGCGGGCCACGGCCTACGCCGGGGAGCCGGTCGGGTACATCAACCGGGAGTCGGTTGGAGGGAACTTCGCTTCCACCGTCCTCATCGACCCCGCGGTCTACGCGCTCGACGCCGGGGTCTTCGGGGAGCTGAAGCTCATCGGCCCGGTGGCCGTGGGCGCCAACCTCGACGTGCTGGGCGTTGCCACCGGACCGCGGCGCCGCACCGGGCCCCTCGAGGCGAAGCCCGAAGCGGGCTCCTACTTCGCCTACAGCTCGTCGGATCACGGCGCGCTCAACTCGGAGTTCTACGTCTCGTGGCGGATCGTGCCGCGGGTCCGGCTACGCGGGGGGATGAGCCATTATGTGACCGACTACACGGTCACCGACGCGGCGGCGGCGGGGAGCCCCAGCCGGCGTTACCAGAAGTTCCAGACGGTGCCATTCCTTGCCATCGGCCTGCAGTTGTAACGCTACGGGTCTCGAAGAAGGATGGGAATCTCAATCGCCTCTACGCGAGTAGCCGTCGGCGAGCGCGGGCCGTCCGTGGGACTGGAGGCCCCATCGTCTCCCCGACCCGGTCCGGAACCGGCGGAAGTCGCTCATGAGATCGGCTGCGGGCTCGCCACCGGCCACAAGGCCGCCACGACTGCGCGCACCGGCAGCACTGAGCCACGCGCCCTCCAACCCGCGGGAACCGGGTTATCTCGGTGGTACGCCATAGGGTGGAATGAATCCGGCCCCTGAGAACCCGGCCGGTCCATACTTCGCGCCCCTCACCAGCCGACGGTGAGTCCAGGTGGGCGGGAGGGGGGGAGCGAGGGGCGGCGGCGCCACCCGGCCTCGACCCGGGCGCGCTGTTCACCGCGAGGGCTTCCGGCTGTCGAGGTCTATCCGGTTGAGCGGCACGTCCCAGTGAGCGATCAGGATCTCGAAGCGCCGCTGCTCCTCCCGCGCGAGCTTCGCCCGGTCCGGGAACAGCCGCGCGATGATCTCTTCATCGGTCGGCGTGGCCGGTGCATTGGGCGGAACCACCAGCTCGACGGCGAAGGTCCAGTCCGCCCGGCCGTCGC
>DASYRI010000187.1:0-2449 GCA_036004545.1 Gemmatimonadales bacterium | reverse complement strand
GGACGGCGGGACGTCGAGGTCATCCTCCGGGAGCTGGCCTCCGCCTACGAGGAGCGCGGTTCGGGCATCTCACTGGTAGAGGTGGCCGGGGGCTGGCGGCTGGTGACCCACCCCGGGGCTGTGTCCTACGTGGAGCAGTTCATCCTTGCCTCTCGCCACGCCAGGCTGACCAAGGCCTCCCTGGAGACCCTCGCCATCGTGGCCTACAAGCAGCCCGTGACGCGGCACCAGGTCTCCAGCATCCGGGGCGTCGACTCCGAAGGAGTCCTCCGGGCCCTGTCCGAGCGAGGCCTGGTCGAGGAGGTTGGCAGGGATGAGGGCCCGGGCCGCCCGGTGCTCTACGGCACGGCCTCCCTGTTCCTGGAGCGCCTCGGGCTTCGTTCGCTCTCGGACCTCCCTCCGATTCTGCCTCTCCTGGACGATGCCGGGTCCCGGGCAGCCGGCTGAGGAACGACTCCAGCGCATCCTGGCGCGGGCAGGCTACGGGTCCCGCCGGGCGGTCGAGGACCTGATCCGAGCCGGCCGGGTGACGGTCAACGGGCGAACGGCGATCCTGGGCAGCCGGGCCGATCCGGCCGTGGACCGAGTGGCGGTTGACGCTGTTCCTGTCCCGGCCCATCCGGACCTCCGTCTGTACAAGCTCAACAAACCGCCCGGCGTGACCACGACCCTCCGGGATCCGCACGCCGCGCGATCCATCGCCTCCCTCCTGCCCCCGGGCCCGCGCGTCTTCCCGGTGGGCCGGCTGGACCGCGATTCCGAAGGGCTGCTCCTGCTGACCAACGACGGCGATCTGGCCTACCGGCTCCAGCACCCCCGGTTCGGCGTGGAGAAGGAGTACCTCATGGAGGTGGAGGGGTCGATCTCGCGGGAGGCCCTCCGCCGCCTGGAGACCGGCGTCGAGCTGGACGACGGGCCGGCGAGAGCCTTGCGGGCCGGAGGGGTGCAGCGACAGCAGAGCAGGTCTTCGCTGCGCCTGGTCATGGGGGAGGGGCGCAAACGCGAGGTCCGGCGAATGCTCGAAGCGGTTGGATTCCCGATCCGTCGCCTGGCGCGGACCCGCGTGGGGCCGGTGAAGCTGGGCAATCTGCGACCGGGGGAGGTTCGCCCCTTGACCTCGACCGAGACCGCCGGTCTGTATCGAGCGGTGGGTCTGGATAAGGCCAGCCCACGGTCGAGCCAGAGCGCGGATGAGGTGGCACACGACGCCGACCTTCAGTAGAGGTCGAGGTTCAGCCAATGTCCAGAACGCCAAAATTCCACGTGAAACCCTCAACGTGGATTGGTCACCGCGAACGGCTGGAGGGATGCGTTGTGCCCCATGTCATGCTTCCGCGGACATGAGCGACATCGCGACGCGGATCCCGAAGCGCGGATTCATCGTGGCCATCGATGGGCCGGCCGGCGCCGGCAAGAGCACGCTGGCTCGAGCCCTCGCTCGTCGCCTTCATCTTCCGTACGTCAACACCGGTCTCATGTACCGGGCGGTGGCCGCCCGCGCCGTGCAGGCGGGGGTCGGGCTGGAAGACGGACCGGGACTGGCGGAGGTCGCCCGCGGCTTCCGTTTCTCCATGCGCCCCGACGGGACGGTGGTGGAGTTGGCCATCGACGGGAAACGGCCGGGCTCGAGCCTCACCTCCCGGGAGGTCGAGGCCGTGGTCTCCAGGACCTCCAGGCACCCCGAGGTTCGGGCCGTCATGCGGGCCGAGCAGCGCAAGCTCGGCGCCGACGGTTGCGTGATGGAAGGCCGGGACATCGGCTCGGTGGTCTTCCCCGACGCCGACGCGAAGATCTTCCTCTCCGCCCTTCCCCTGGAAAGAGCCCGGCGGCGGGAGCGGGAGCGGGGAGGTGCGCGCGCCGCGGCCGAGGCGGTGGCCCGCAGGGATGCCCTGGACGGCCGGACGAACCCGCTGGAGCCCGCCCCGGACGCCACCGTCCTGGACACGACGCGGCTCAACCCCCGGCAGGTCCTGGCCCAGGCCCTGGAGCTGGTGGAAACGACGCGCGAGATGAAGGCCGGTCGGTGAGCGGGACTCTGCCCGCGGTCGCCGTCATCGGCCGTCAGAACGTGGGCAAATCGACCCTGGTCAACCGGATGATCGGCCGGAGGGAAGCCATCGCCCACCAGAGCGCAGGGGTGACCAGGGACCGCCTGAAGCTTCCCGTGGAGTGGCGAGGCAGGAGGTTCGTGGTGGTCGACACTGGCGGGTTGATGAGCCGCCCGCGAGGACTGGAGGCGGCGGTGGTCAAGCACGCCCTCCAAGCGGCAGAGGAAGCCGACCTTATCCTCCTTGTGGTCGACGCCGGGGCGGGGCTGACGGCGGAGGACGAAGAGCTGGGCCGTCGCCTGCGCCGGTCCTCTCGACCGGTGGTTGTGGTGGCCAACAAGGTCGACACCGAGGCCCACGAACCGCTAGCGGCCGAATTCCACGGGCTCGGGCTCGGTGAA
>DASYRI010000186.1:0-3068 GCA_036004545.1 Gemmatimonadales bacterium | reverse complement strand
CTCGAAGTCGGACCAGTCGAGGGCGAGCGCGCTCCGCAGGACGGCGCCGTCAACCGGTGCGACCTCGTAGACAGTCAGCAGCGCTTCGACGGCTTGGTGCGCGACCCGACGCCCTCGGTTCCGCTGCACGAGGTAATGGATCGTGGTGACGGCGTGCGCGGCGAGCACGCCCCGACCCCGCCCCGTCTCGAGCGCGGCCCACAGCGCGGCCGCGCCTTCGTGATGGGGAGGACGCTCCAGCAGGACGTCGAGGACGACGTTGACGTCCAGCAGGAGCCGCTTCAACGGTACTTCCGGACAAGGTGGCGGCGATGCTCCTCCCGGCCACCCTCCTTCAGGATACCGCGCAGCCGGCGGAGGACAGGGGGGTCGTCCGGACGGGCCGGCGGCCGGCCGAGCAGGCCGAGAAAACGCTCCACCAGCCGCGACACCGATGTGCCGTGGGCTGCGGCGTACCGCTTCGCCTGGCGGACCACACCGGAGTCGACGCTGAGCGTGAGCTTCGCCATGTACGTATGATAGCGGCGAGGGCGTACGTACGCAAGCCCCAGGGCTGCGTCCGAGCCGATCAACGTTAGGCCCGAGGTCTCGGTCGTGTTGTCGCGGCGGGGGATCCGATGATCGCCGACCCCGCCTGAGAGGGCGCAGGCGCACGAGCACAAAACCGCCGGGGTCCAGTTTCTCGCGGGGCGTTCCAGCGGGCTGAGTTCGCGCGGCCAGCCCGCCCGGCGCCGGAAGGAGCCGCGAGTGAGCTGGTAGAGGACGGCCTGGTGTCTGTCTAAAGAGGAGGCACCTTATCTTCTCGCCTTCGGCCATGCCTCCTCGTCGAGCGGGAACCAGTCTTCGGTAAGCCGGCGATCCCGTTCGGCTCGGCGAAGAGCTCCCTCCTTCAGCCGTCTACGGAGCTGGGCCCGGCCGCTGGCGCCGACATAATGAGTAATGGCTTCGGCAATGAGCCGGCTCCGGTCGCCTTTCGCGGCAACGCGATCAATGAGCCGCAGCGTCTGTTCGGGCAAGGTGATATTGATTCGCCGGTTCATGGCCGCCTCATCTCCCTTCTGGCACCATCGAGTATACACACTGCCGGGGCCGGAGCGGGGCGGCGCTCGGGGAGGCGGCCAGCCTCGAGGGGGCGAAGCCTTGCGAGAGAGGTCACCTCGCGACTCTTCAGGACTCTCCCGGCGCCCCGCGTCCGCCACGGGGCGGCATTTTTCCTTGACACGGTTTCCGAGCGAGGTTTGCTCGCGGTCGCGGTGGCGGCCGCCAGGCCCACCCAGCGGTCCGCGTGGCACCGTGGCCCCGCGGGCGGTCCGCGGCGAACCGAAAACCATTCTCGGCCCGACGATCGGCAGTCCTGCGGCCTCCCAGAGGGCTCGAGATTCGCGTGGTAGAGTCCGCGAAGGAGGAGGACTGTCATGCCACGCGCCATGGCCCCCGCGCTCTCGCCCCCAACGGCAGACCTCGACCAGCTCGGCGACGAGATCGCCGCGCTCTCGGCTCACGTCGATGCCGCCACCGCGCGGCTCCTCGCTCTACTCCTCGAGTTCGACGCGGGGGGTGGCTGGGCGCACGGCTTCCGCTGCTGCGCGGAGTGGCTGAGTTGGCGGGTGGGGCTCGATCCGGGGGCGGCGCGGGAGCGGGTGCGGGTAGCGCGGGCGCTGGGTGAGCTGCCCCAGCTCGCGGGGGCCCTGGCCCGGGGCGAGCTGTCCTACGCGAAGGTCCGCGCCCTGACGCGAGTCGCCACCCCGGAGACCGAGGCGCGGCTCCTGGCGGTGGGGCGGGCGGGGACGGCGGCCCACGTGGAGCGGATCGTGCGGGCGTGGCGGCGGGTGGACCGGCAGCTCGAAGCCCGGGAGGCGGCGGAGCGCCACCGGCGGCGGTCGCTCCAGGTGTATCCGGACGAGGACGGGATGATCGTCGTGCGCGGGCGGCTGGAGCCGGAGGCCGGGGCGATGCTGATGCGGGCGCTCGAGGCGGCGCGCGAGGCGCTCTACACGCGGGCGCAGGCCACCGCGGCGGCGAGTGATGAGGCGGACGCCCCGACGCCGGGCCAGCGGCAGGCGGATGCCCTCGCCCTGGTGGCGGAGACCGCTCTCGCGCACGGGCTCGATCCCGGATCGGGGAGCGAGCGGTACCAGGTGGTGGTCCACGTGGACGCCGCGGTGCTGGCCGACCCCGATCAGCCCGGCCAGTCCGCGCTCGAGGACGGCGTCCACGTTTCCGCGGAAACGTCGCGGCGCCTGGCCTGTGACGCGACCCGGGTGGTCATGCGCCACGTAGGAGACGGCGAAGGGCTCGACGTGGGGCGGCGGACGCGGACGATCCCGCCGGCGCTCCGGCGGGCGCTCCAGGCGCGGGATCGCGGGTGCCGCTTCCCGGGCTGCGGCGGGCGCCACGCCCAAGCCCATCACATTCACCACTGGGCGAACGGTGGCCCGACCCGCCTCGACAACCTCGCGCTCCTCTGCCGCCGCCACCACCGGGCCGTCCACGAGGAGAGCTACCGCGTCGAGCGCGATACTAGCGGCACGCTATATTTCAGCACGCCGCACGGGCGGCCGATCCCCGAGGTGCCGGGGCCGCTGGCGGTCCCCCGCGACCCGACCGGCGCACTCGTCGCGGCGCATCGGGCGCGCGGCCTCGCGATCGGCGCGCGGACGGCGTGCCCGAGCTGGCTCGGGGAGCGCCTCGACCTCGCCTGGGCGATCGGGGTCCTGCACCCCGCGGCTCAGCCGGCTGCGCCGGGGCCCGCCGGCCGCTCGCCCTGATCTCTCCCCACACGAAAGCCGGCAGACCCTCTTGTCACCTCGATCAGGCTCAGGCCCGGCATGAGGGCGCGGTCAGTGCCGCTGGCGGTCAGCTTGTGCGGTCAGCGGGCCGGGGCTGGCGCCGGCGGGCGGCGCTCGGGGAGGCGGCCCAGCTCGACCGGGACGGCCTTGCGCGCGCGGTCGCGGAGCAGCGTGACCTCGACCTTGGTGCCGGGCGGGATGCCGGCGACGCGGCGCGAGAGGTCGGGGGGCCCGGTCACCGGCTGGTCGCCGAGGGCCAGGATGATGTCGCCCTTCTGG
>DASYRI010000185.1:0-12532 GCA_036004545.1 Gemmatimonadales bacterium | reverse complement strand
GAACTTCGCCATCCCCTTCTCCCCCATCACCTTCGTCAAGGCGGATGTCAGCGTCGTCTTCCCATGGTCCACGTGCCCGATCGTCCCGACGTTCACGTGGGGCTTGGTCCGCTCGAATTTGGCTTTAGCCATGGCTCCGTGTCCGTTGGAGTCCCGTGTTGAGGCGGTCAGGCGGTCAGGCGGTCAGAACCAACCGGTCCGCCTGTCCGCCTGTCCGCCCGTCCGTCTCCCTCAAGCTCGCGACCGGAATCGAACCGGTGACCTCATCCTTACCAAGGATGCGCTCTACCGACTGAGCTACGCGAGCGGCGTCAGACGGAACGACGCAAAGACGCAACGACGCAAGGTTGTCAGTCTCCGGCCACTACTTTCCGTCTTCCCGTCCTTGCGCCTTTGCGTCTTCCTCAAGCGGGCGACGGGGCTCGAACCCGCGACCCTCAGCTTGGAAGGCTGATGCTCTACCAACTGAGCTACACCCGCGTGAGACGCAACGACGCTATGACGCTCGGTCTCCAGTAACCGCTTCGCTCCCGACCTACCTTGCGTCTCTGCGTCGTTGCGTCATCTCCCCAATGGTGGGGGAAGGATTCGAACCTTCGTAGGGCGAAGCCCGGCAGATTTACAGTCTGCTGCCATTAGCCACTCGGCCACCCCACCGCGCTCGCCACCCACAGCCGTGGACGCGGAACCCCGCCGCGCGGGCGGGGTTCCGAAGACCCGAGCTGTGTCCTGCGACACTGGAGCTGACGGAGGGACTCGAACCCTCAACCTGCGGTTTACAAAACCGCTGCTCTGCCGGTTGAGCTACGTCAGCCGAAAGCACGCAGATTGTGACAGACCCACATCTTAGCCACCCTCTCCGCCTCCGTCAACAGCCCCCACCCGGATCGCCCCGGCCCAAACAGGGGCCGAAGCGGGCCCGGCGGGGTCGCATCGAGGGAGTCAGCCCGCCCGCCACTTCGCGCCGCGCGGGGTGTCCTCGATCACGATTCCCCGCTCCAGGAGCCGCGTGCGGATGGCGTCGGCCGCGGCGAAATCCCGCCGTTTTCTGGCCGCGGCCCGCTCGGCCAGCAGCTCCTCCACCCACGCTGCGGTCGCCGGGTCGATGGCGCGCTCCTGGGGGAGAAGGTCGAGAATCCGGGTGCTCCACCGATCCCAGACCGCCAGCGTGCCCGGGCCGGGGCGCTCCCCGCCGTCCATCAACCGGTTGGCTTCCCGCGCAAAGTCGAAGAGCGAGGCCACGGCGCGCGGGGCGTTGAGGTCGTCGTCCATCGCCGCCCCGCACTCCGCATCCGTCCGGGCGGCCAGCTCGGTACAACGGGGGCTTTCGGCGCCGCTGCCGGCCGCCGGCCGGAGCCGGCGGTTCAGCTCGGCCAGGCGCCGCCCACCTTCCCCGGCGGCGGCGAGGGCCTCGTCGGTGAGATCGAGCTCCTGGCGATAATGGGTCTGGCACACCAGCAACCGGATCGCGGCCGGGTCCACGCCGTCTTCCCGAAGCCCGCGGACCGTGACGAAATTGCCGTACCGCTTCGACATCTTCTCGCCCCGGACCCGAAGGAAAGCGCCGTGGACCCAGACCAGGGCGAAATCGGACTCGCCGGTGAAGGCGCAGCTCTGGGCGATCTCGTCCTCATGGTGGGGAAAGATCAAGTCCACGCCGCCGGCGTGGATATCCAGCACCTTCGCGCCGTAGCGGCGGCCGATCAGGTCGAGCGCCATCGCCGAGCACTCGAGGTGCCAGCCCGGGCGGCCCCGACCGAACGGCGCGTCCCAGACGGCCTGCGCGGCTTCGTCCTCGGGCTTCGCCGCCTTCCAGAGCACGAAGTCCCGCGCGTTCTCCTTGTCGTATTCGTCCGACGATACCCGCCCGCTCGCGCCCGCCTTGAGCTCGCGCCGATCGAGCTGGGAGAGGCGGCCGTAGGCCGGGAACCGCCCGATGGCGAAGTAGACCGAGCCGTCCTCGCCGCGGTAGGCGGCCCCCCCGGCGAGCAGGCCCTCGACCAGCCGGATCATCGGCCCGGTGAATTCGGTCGCACGGGGATAGTCGTGGGCGGGCACGATCCGGAGGTAGTCCCGGTCCTCGTAGAAGGCCGCAATGAACGGGGTGACCAGCTGGGTGACCGTGAGGCCCCGCTGCCCCGCTTCCCGGATGATGCGGTCGTCCACGTCGGTGAGGTTCATGACGTGGTAGACCTCGTAGCCACTCGCCTCGAGCCAGCGGCGGAGGAGGTCCACGAACAGGAAGGTCCGGAAGTTCCCGAGGTGGGCGTAATTCCAGACGGTGGGGCCGCAGGAGTAGAGCGTCACCCGCGGGGGCGCGAGCGGGCGGAATTCCTCGACCTGGCGGGTGAGGGTGTTGTGGAGCCGGAGGCTCACGCACCCTCGGCGGGCAGATTCGCTTCGGTGGGCATCACACCCTCGTGGCGCACGTGGACGGTCCGCTGCTGGAAGGGGATCTCGATCCGCTCCCGATCGAGCCGGTTCTTGATCCGCCGGTGGAATTCCCGCGCCACGTCCCACTGGGCGCCCGGCGAGGTCCGAAGGAGGGTGCGGATGACGACCCCGTGTTCGCCCAACGCCTCGACGCCCGGCACCTCGGGGGCCCCAAGAAACCTCGCGGCCCATCGGGGCTCGGCGGCGAAGCGCGCGGCCTCGTCGCGGAAGACGGCCAGGGCCCGGTCGATGTCGGTGTCGTACGAGATCATGACGTCCACCACCGCGCGCGACCAGGTCCGGGTCAGGTTGCTCACCGTATTGATGTGGCCGTTGGGAATGATGTGGAGCACCCCCTTCAAGTCGCGCAGCGTCACCGCCCGGAGCGTCATCCGCTCCACGCTGCCGCTCTTCCCCGCCGCCTCGATCACGTCGCCCACGACGAACTGGTTTTCGAACAGGATGAAGAAGCCCGCAAGGAAGTCCTTGACCATGCTTTGGGCCCCGAAGGAGACCGCGAGGCCCAGGATGCCGAAACCGGTCAGCAGAGTGCTGATGTTGTGGAAGATGACCTGGAGCGTGAGGAGGATTCCCAGCCCCACGACCAGCACCCGGCCGACGCTCCGGACCAGGTCGGCGATGGTGTGTCCGCGCTTCTCGGCGGTGGTCATGGTGCTGTCGTCGCCGTCGTCCACCGCGGCGATGATCCGCCTGGCGACCAGCCTGACCCCCCGGTAGGCGAGCCAGGCCCCTCCCCAGATCAGCACGATCTCCAGGGCGCCGCCCACGATCCGCCCCGAGTCCACCCGGAAATAGTCGGCGATCTGCTCCAGGACCGAGCGGAGGGAGGCGTTGCGGAGAAACGGCGTCTGCACGGTGTCGAATGTTCGCTTTACGTGGGGGCGAAAAGCTAGGCCGGGTCGTGGAGCCTGGTCAACCGGATGGGGCCCGTCCGACGATGCGGCTGCCCCGGGCGGTCACCCCGCAGCGGAGGCAGACGGCGAGGATCTCTTCGGGCGCGCGATCGCCGAGCGGGATGTCGAGCCGGCCCGGCGCCCGGACCGCGCCGGCCAGCTCACGCCCGAGCCGGGCGATCGCCGGCCTGGACGCGCGCGGAAGGAGGAGCCGGAGGACCGGTTCGGCGGTGGCCACCGGGGGACGCTACCGGTTCCGGCTGCCACCGCGGCGTCCTTCCTACGCGGTCAGGGGAAGATTCGACGCCAACGGGGGAAGATGCTCCCGACGCCGGCCCCGGCCAGGGCGCCGGCGGAGCCGAAGAGCGGCACGGCAAGGAGGTAAGGCCGGGCGCCGCTGCAATCCCGCCCGCCCTCACAGGTGGCGTTCACGAGCCAGCCGACGAAGACCCCGAAGCCGACGCCGAGGACGCCGCCGACTATCGCGCCGGTGCCGGTATGCCGGCGCCGGACACTCAGCGTCCGGAGCTCGGCCAGCCGGAGCGTATCGCCGGTTCCGTTGTTGCTCCGGATGCCGAGCCGGCCGTCGCCCACCTGCTCGAACCGGCCGGTCACCCGGGTGCCGGACCGGAGCTCGACCCTGATCATGGCGCCGGGCTCCAGGCGTGCCAGCGGGTCCGCCGGGGGCGATGGAGCGGCCTGCGCCATGAGGGCGCCGGGCGCTCCGAGGATGAGAAGCGTCGCGCGAAGCGCGGTGCGAAGCGAGCCGGTCGGGGTCACGTGGTTCCTCCGGGTGGCCGACCAGGGAACCATACTTCGGCCCCGTGACCGGCACGTGACCCCGATCCCACCCGGAATCGAGGCCTACTTGATGGCCACCTTCGTCTTCGACGCCAGCTCCGCCTTGGGAAGCGTCACGGTCAGCACGCCGTTGGTGTACGTCGCCTCGATCCTGGGCTCCTGCACCGCACCCGGCAGCCGGAGGGTACGGAGGAAGCGGCCCTCCTGCCGCTCCTGCCACAGGTAGTCCTCCCCCTTCTCCTCCTTGTGGAACTCCCGCTTGCCGGAGAGCGTCAGCAGGTTCCCGTCAATGTCCACGTCGAAGTCGTCGCGGGTCATGCCGGGGGCCTCCAGCCGTACGAAATACTCCTTTTCGGTCTCGGAGAAGTCGAGCGGCGGCTCCCACATGTTCTCGAACGTCCGCGGCGTGGCAAGCGGCCAGAAATTGGGCTCGAAGAATCGCTCGAACACCCGGTCGAAGTCGGACTTCACGGCCGCGAATGCGGGACTGGCCTTCATGATTTTCATCGCGCCCTCCTTGCCTCCCCTGGAGGCGGTGTCGCCCATTGTTCCCTCGGAGCGGTGCCAAGCTAGCGAAGCCCCCTTGAATCCAGGGTGAATTCTCCCTGAAGTTCCCGGCTTCAGACGACCTTCAGTCGCGCTTCACGGCCCCGGGCGTAGCTTGGAGTCGTCCGCCACTGGAGGAAGCCATGATCAAGGTCGCCCAAGTCATGACCCGCGGAGTGCTGGCCCTGAGGAGTGACGTCGCACTCCGGGAAGCCGTGGACTACCTGGCCACCCAGCACGTGTCCGGCGCCCCGGTGCTGGATCCCAGGCGGCGCCTGGCGGGCGTGATCACCACCTCGGACATCCTCCAGGCGGAATCGGAGGGGCAGGACCTGGACGCCACCACCGTGGCCGAGGTGATGACACCGAGCACGCTGACGGTGTCGCCGGAAACGGACCTCAAGGAGGCGGCGCTCGCGATGGAGTACGCCGACGTCCACCGGCTGTTCGTCGAAGAAGCGGGGGCCCTGGTCGGCGTGGTCTCGCGCAGCGACGTCAACCGGGCCCTCGCCCGGGGCATGATCTAGCCGTCTCCGGCGGCCCCGGGCCGGAGCACGAGGACGGGCTTGGCCGCCCCACGGATCACCTTGTCCGCCACGCTGCCCAGCAGCAGCCGCTTGATGCCGCCGGCGCCGTGGGTGGTCATCGCGACCAGGTCGAACGGCTTCCGCTCGAGCAGGTCGAGGATCCCGGCAGCCCCGCTCGCCCCCACCGTCACCCTGGTCGAGACCGCCACGCCCCGCTCCCGGAGCCGATCGGCGGTCCGGTCCAGCCGCCGCTGGGCTTCCGCGCAGCGCAGCTCGGTGATCGTCGCATCCTGGGGCACCGGGTAGGGCAGCGCCGGATCGACGGTGTAGTAGAAGGGCTCCACCACGTGCAGCAGCGTAACGTGAGCCTGGGTCACGGCGACGAGCGTCGCCACCGTCGGTACGATGCCCTCCGCCTCCGCCGAAAGATCGAGCGGCACCAGAACGCCCCGAATCGGGCGTTCGAGCCAGGTCCCGCCCGGCCTGTCCGGATGGACCAGGAGGACGGGCACGGTCGCGTGGCGCACTACATGGTCGGCCACGCTGCCCAGCCACAGCCGGCCGATTGCTCCGCGGCCATGGGTCGCAATGACGATGAGGTTGGCACCGAGTCCGGCCGCCTCTTCCAGCACCATGCGGCCCGCCGGGCCGTCGACCACCGAAAAGGCGACCGATCCGCCGCCGATCTGCCCGAGCCGGCCGCTCACCTCGGCGAGGTAATTCAATTCCCTCTGCCGGAGCTCTTCGTCGAGGCCGTCGGACGCCACGACCACGTCTCCCATGCCGACCATGGCGGCGACGGGCTGATGCGCCAGGAGGAGATGCAGTCGTCCCCGGGCGCTTTTCGCGAGGGCAGTGGCGAGCGGCAGCGCCGCTTCGGCAAAGCGGGAGCCATCGAGCGGAACCAGGATGGTACGGAACATGGCGGCCTCCGGCGGGGGATGGTGAGAAGACTGCTCCCGCGGCCGTGAAGGAGGAATGAAGCGATTGCGAATCGGGCTTAGATCGCGAGCCAGCCGGTGAGCCAGAAGCCCGCCGCGCCCGCCACCGCCAGCGCGATCAGCCCGGGCACCACCATCCGCCGGTAGGCGGGGGAGCCGAGCGCGACAGCCAGCCCGGTCTTGAAGCCGGTGTTGACCAGCACCCCGAGGACCAGGGCTCGGGCCGCGACAGTCGCCATCGCCGGGTCGGCGCCCAGGCGGTTCATGCCGAAGGTGAGGGCGTCCATGTCGGTGAGACCGGCCACCGCGGCCGAGGCGAACACGCCCGAGTTCCCGAACCGGGCGGTGACGACGCGGAGCAGCGACAGCGCCAGTTGGAAAGCGATCGCCATCCGGATGGCGGACCACAGGTGGAGCGGATTCTCCGCCGGGGGCGGCGTCTCCCTGGGCGTGCCCCCCGCCAGGTGTCGCCGGCCGATCGCGATCAGCAGGCCGCCGGCCAGCACGATCGGCGCGAGGCCTGTCGCCGCGGTAGCCAGCAGGGCGGGATTGAGCACCAGCGTAAGTCCCAGCACCCGCGGCACCAGCACGGTGCACGCCGCGACAGTGCCGACGGCGAGGGCCACCGAGTTCGACGGCTCGCGCTGGCTCTGCCGTGAGAAGCTCAGGGTTACCGCGGTGGAGGAGACCAGCCCGCCGAGCGCGCCCATCGCCTGGTAGCCTCCGGCGTCGCCCAGGGCGCGGCGCGCGATGTAGCCGGCGAAGCTGAGCCCGGAGAAAACGAGTACCACCGCCCAGAGCGCGCGGGGCTGGATCCCGCCGAACGGCCCGATGGGCCCCTCGGGAAGCAGCGGGAGGACGACCAGCGCCAGCACGGCGAACTGGAGCGCCGCCTGCATCTCGGCGGGCCCGATCCGGGCGATGAACTGCCGGATGACCGCCTTCTCGCCCAGCGCCAGCACGGCGACCGCGGCGGCGCCGCTGGCCAGCTTGAGCGCTCCAAGGCCGGCCAGCACGCCGAGGCCGAGCACCAGCACGGCGGCGGTCTCGGTGGTGCCGTCAATCGCCTCGGGGCTCCGCCGCGCGGCGGTGAGGTAGGCGGCGACGATCAGGCCGCCGGCCGCGATGAGGAGGGCGGCGGCCACGGCCGGGTTTCCCCCGTCGAGGAGCCAGCCCGCCACGCCGCCAATCCCGCCGAGGAGGAGAAAGGTGCGAACGCCCGCGAAACGGGCGTGGGGGCCACTAGCGTGGCCGGACCATTCCCGCTCGATGCCCACTGCCATGCCGGCCAGGCCGGCCACGGCCAGGCGGGCGGCGGTCTCGAGCTCCGTCACGCACCCTCACGGATCAGATCGGATCGGTGAGGATCGCTCCCGGAGCGCTCTGCAGCAAGTCCCTCCCAGGCGGCGTGGAAGTTGTTCCATACGTTCAACACCAGGGCGATCTCGTTCCCGAGCCTGGTGGCTGCGTTCACGGTGACCTCCCCCTCTTGACAATTCCCGAGACACCTATGTAAACGTTTGCATCGCCGGATTCGCCGCTTCGAGTCCGGGTTTACCAGTACGCCGTCACCAGCGCCTCTCTCCGGAGGGGGTCGCCCCCGAAGCGCTGGGCTCCTCAGAAGGCGGTGTCGTGATCACGATTCGTGAGGTTGCCCGTGTCGCCGGGGTCTCCGTGGCCACCGCGTCCCGGGCGCTCAACGACAGCAGCCTGGTCACCCGGGATACCCGGACCCGGGTACGCGAGGCGGCATCGCGGCTGGATTACAGCCCACACGGGGCCGCGCAGAGCCTGATCACCAGCCGGACCCACACCATCGGAGTGCTCCTCCCCGACCTCCACGGGGAGTTCTTCTCGGAGCTCATCCGGGGCATCGACCAGACCGCGCAGCAGGGAGGGTTTCACTGCCTCGTCTCGAGCACCCGCCACCGGGGCCCGCTGCTGGAGGCGGCCCTCCGCTCCATGTGGGGCCGGGTGGACGGGCTGGTCCTCATGTGCCCGGAGTTCACCCGGGAGATGTCGGGGCGCACGCTCCCGGGCCGGTTTCCGGTGGTGCTCCTCAACAGCCCGCCTTCGGAGACCGACTTCGACAGCCTCTCGGTGGCCAACTACGAGGGCGCCTACGCGATGGTCCGGCACCTGGCCGGCCTCGGCCATCGGCGCATCGCGATGATCCGGGGCGCGAACGGGAACTTCGACGCCGCCGAGCGGCTTCGCGGCTACCGGGCGGCGTTGCGAGACGCAGGGTTGCCCGAAGCACCCGAGCTCGAGGTGCCCGGCGAATTCAGCGAGGAGTCAGGGCACGCCGCGGTTCACCACCTGCTCCGCCTCCCGTCGCGGCCCACGGCGATCTTCGCCGCCAACGACTCGATGGCCATCGGCGCGCTGAGCGCCCTGCGCGACGCCGGCCTCCAGGTGCCGGCGGACGTGGCGCTGGGCGGCTTCGACGACATCCCGATGGCGCGCTACATGACCCCCGCGCTCACCTCGGTGCGGGTGGACATCGCCGCGCTGGGCGCGCGCGCGGCGACCCGGCTGCTCGAGACCCTCGTGAGTCCGGCCGGCCCCGCTCCCCTGCCCCACCCCTGTCGCGAGACGTTGCCCACAACACTGGTCGTGCGGCGGTCCAGCGGCGCCCACTCAATCACCACTCCCCGGAGGGAAGCCGTATGATGAGGATCCACCGATTCCAGTTCCCGCGCCACGGGCTCCTGCTCGCCGCGCTCGCCCTCGCCGCGCCGCCCGCTGCGGCCCCGGCTGGCGCGCAGACCACGACCGGCACGGTCCGGGGGATGATCACGACCGCCGGGAAGGCGGTGGCCGGAACGGAAATCCTCGCGAAGAACAACGCGAGCGGGGTTACCCGCTCCACCATGAGCCGGGCGGACGGCTCCTACACGCTGCCGGGGCTCATCCCCGCCACGTACGACATCACCGTCCGCCGGATCGGCAGCGGGGCGCAGACTCGGCGGGTGGTGGTGCAGATCGGGACGGTTCAGATCCAGGACTTTGAGGTCACGACGCAGGCGGTCCAGCTCCAGGAGCTCTCGGTATCGGCGGCGCCGGTCCCCGAAACCCGCACCTCCGAGGTGGCCACCAACGTGACCCCGGAGCAGATCCAGAAGCTGCCCACGGCCAGCCGGAACTTCCTCGACCTGGCGGCGCTTACGCCCGGCGTCACCGTGACCGAGGACCGCATCAACGGCGTATCGCGGACGTTCACCGCCGGTGGCCAGGGCGCGAATTCGGTGAACATCTTCGTGGACGGCACCAGCCTCAAGAACGATCTGACCGCCGGCGGCGTCGTCGGGCAGGATGCCAGCAAGGGAAACCCGTTTCCGCGGAACGCGATTCAGGAGTACCGGGTGATCAGCCAGAACTTCAAGGCCGAATACCAGAAGGCGTCCAGCGCGATCATCACCGCGACGACGAAGTCCGGCGGCAACGAGTGGCACGGCAACGCGCTGTTCGGCTACCAGGACAAGGGGCTGGTGGAGCTGGACCACTACCAGGATTCCATCAGGAAGCTCAGTCCCTCGGCCTTCAAGAAGCCGGACTACAATCGCTCGCTGATCGCGCTCAGCGCGGGCGGGCCCCTGATCAAGGACCGGCTGCACGCGTTCGGCTCCTATGAAGGGAACTACCAGAACCGTACCAATCTGGTCAGCTTTCCCACGATTCCCACCGGCTTCCCGGCGCTCGACACCGTCAATCTCCCCCAATACAACGGGAGCTTCGGCTCGCCGTTCCGTGAGACACTGCTGTTCGGCAAGCTGAGCTACGCACCAACCCCCAAGTCCTCGGCGGAATTGAGCTTCAGCAACCGGCACGAGACGGATGTCCGGGACTTCGGCGGCAATCAGGCCTTTCAGGAGGCGGTGAACTTCCGCCAGAACGTGAGCGTCGGGCAGCTGCGATACAATTACTTCTCAGGGCAGGTGCTCAACGAAGCGAAGGTGGACTACTCCCGATTCCGCAGGAATCCGGCCCCCAACACCCCTGGCCTCCCCTCGCGTCTCTATCTCTTCCCCGGCGGCTCGGCCAGGATCGGGAGTAATCTGAGCACCCAGGATTTCATCCAGAAGCGGCTCGGACTCCGGGACGACCTGACCTACTCCGGATTCCACGGCGCCGGCGAGCATGTTTTCAAGGTGGGCGCGAGCATCGACTTCGTGAAGTACGACATCATCAAGGACAACAATGGCACGCCGGAGTTCACCTACCGCGACGTTCAGGACGGCCTGACGTACAACTATGCGACGCCATTCCAGCTCGTGTACGGCACCGGCGATCCCAACTTCGACGCGAACAACAACCAGGTCGGTGTCTACGTGCAGGACGACTGGACTCCGATCCCGCGGCTGACCATCAACGCGGGGATCCGGTGGGACTACGAGTCCCACATGCTCAACTACGACTATGTGACGCCAAAGAACGTGGTGGACACGCTCACCCGGTACAACAGCCAGCTGCTGCCCGGCCCGCTCGACCTGAGCCGCTACATCAGCACGGGCAGCAACCGGAAGCCGTTCTACAAGGCCTTCCAGCCGAGGCTGGGCTTCTCCTACGCGTTGGACCGGGAGAACCGGACCACGGTCTTCGGCGGCTTCGGCATCTACTACGACCGCTCGCTATTCGATCTCTTCGCCGTGGACGAGACCCAGAAGCTGACCCACCCGAATTTCACGGTTCGATTCGCCCCGAGAGGCGTGGCCCCCACCACGGGCCAGGTGGCCTGGCAGGATTCCTACCTCACGGCGGACCGGCCCACTCTCGACGCCCTGGTGCACACCCAGGGGCTGCCGGAAGCATGGCTGATTGACAGCAAGACCAAGCCGCCCAAATCCCGACAGTGGAACGTGGGCGTCCGCCAGGCATTCGCCGATTTCGCGGTTTCGGCTACCTACGCCGGGGTTCGGGGCGTGGACCAGCTCACCCTGGACTTTGCGGCCCACAGCCTCAGGCCGGATGGTACCTGCTGCCTTGATTTCGATATCGGTGCCCACGGGTTCAGCAACTTCATTTACTCGACGAACAACAAGAAGACCTGGTACGATGCGCTGCTGATCCAGGTGGACCGGCCCTACCGTCGCACCGCGCTGAACCGCGTCGGCTGGGGCGCCGGCCTGGCCTACACCTTCGCTACCCGGTCGGTGCAAGGCGAGGATGGCTTTGAAGATGTGTTCGCCTTCCCCAACTCCATTGACATCCCGAAACACCCGGCGAGCAATAACGAGAAGCACCGGGTGGTGGGGAACTGGATCATGGACCTGCCGTATCTGGCCGGGTTCCAGTTCTCCGGCCTGCTGACCCTGGGAGGCAACTACACCCTGGATATCGGTTGCCCGGCGCGGTTCTGCGGAATCGGCACGACCGGAAACCAGTACGAGCGCGGAGGCTTCTCGGTGCCCGGCACCCTCCCGTACCGCAACCTGGACCTCAAGCTTCGCAAGGACCTGCCCAGCGTCTCGAGGACAACGCTGGGGTTGAGCCTGGACGTCTTCAACGCGTTTAACCGGGACAATTTCGGGTGTTACCGGACCGGGAACCGGACCGACACCAATTTCGGCACCCCGAGCTGCGTCGTCACCGACGCCCGCCGAGTCCAGCTCGGCGCGGAGTACACCTTCTGACCGATCGCTCCACGGGGCGCCGGGCTCTCCGGCGCTCCGCGAGAGCGTGCCCACATGACCCGCGCCGTCCGGCCCGACCGAGCCCGCCTTGGGTACCTCTTCGCCCTGGCGGGCTCGATCGTCTTCGCCTGCTCAACGCCGGCCACCGCGCCGGCCCCGGGGCCCGCCCCCGCCCGGATCGAGGCGCTGCTCGACACGGTGCAGCAGCGCACCTTCGCCTTCTTCTGGGAGCGGAGTAACCCGCAAACCGGGCTCACCCCGGACCGCTGGCCCTCGCCCTCGTTCTCCAGCATCGCCGCGGTGGGCTTCGCCCTGACCGCGTATCCCGCCGGCGTCGAGGCGGGGTACATCCCGCGGGAGGCCGCGTCGGAGCGCGTCCTCACCACGCTCCGCTTTTTCTGGCAGCTCCCCCAGGGCCCCGCCGCGTCCGGCACCGGCGGCTATCACGGCTTCTTCTATCACTTCGTGGATCAGTCCACCGGCCTCCGCTACCAGACGGTGGAGCTCTCGACGGTGGACACGGCACTCCTCCTGGCCGGGGTGCTCTTCTGCCGCGAGTACTTCGACGGGACCGGCACCGTGGAGCCCGCCATCCGCGCCTACGCCGACTCGCTCTACCGGCGCACCGAGTGGGACTGGGCCCGGCCGCGCCCGCCGCTCATTGCCATGGGATGGACGCCGGAGAACGGTTTCCACCAGCTCGACTGGCGCGGCTACAACGAGGCGATGCTGGTCTA
>DASYRI010000184.1:0-8314 GCA_036004545.1 Gemmatimonadales bacterium | reverse complement strand
GGTCGGATAGTCCTCCAGCGTGTCGAGGGCCGCGAAGTCTCGGGGCACCCCGGCCAGGAAGAACCAGGGATGGAACACGAACGACATGAACGCCCACAGCTTCAGGTAGGTCTCGGCCGGCACCTTCACCCCGAAGAGCTTGTCGAGCGCGGCGAGCGCGATGGCGAGGCCGACCCAGAGCACCCCGGCGTAGAAGGCGGCGACCAGGTAGCGGAGGAAGAGGAACCGGTTGTACTGCCAGAATCCCTCGAGCCGCCCGTTCCCCTCCCGCCGGCCGGCAGCGTAGGGCCCGACCGCCACCAGCAGGTGCGCGATCAGCTGGAGCTGAGCGAACCGGAGGAACGTCGTCTGGTCGGTCCATCCGAGCGAGGCCCGGTAGAGGAGGGCCAGCCCCAGCAGGATCGCCAGGTCCACGACCCACCGGGTCCCGGCCGCGATGCCGCGCCGCTCCGCGGTGGTGACCGAGGCGGTGAAGAGCGCCAGGCCCAGGACCGCGGTCGCGAGGAGGCGGGGCTCCCAATCCCGGTTGGGTGCGTCGGTCATCCGGAAGAACACCCAGGCGCCGAGCAGGCCGGAGAGGAGGGAGAGCGGAAAGCGGACCAGCGTCGCCAGCGCCCCGCGCGCGGCGTCCTGCACGGACGGGAATCGCATGCCTACCTCCGGGTTGGCCTGCTCTTACCCACCGCGAGCACCTCGCCACCTTCGTCGGTGTAGCCGACGAGGTCGTACCCGAAGCCCGAGGCCTCGAATCTTGGGAGGCGCATGTTCCACTGGCGGAGGATCCAGCCGCCCGACGCGAGCCGGGCGAAAACCGAGAAGCCGCCCACGCCGGGCGCGTCGGCCTCACGCGGCGGGCTGGTCCAGGCGTACTCGACCCGGTGGAGCGCGTCGCCTGCGAGGTCGATCCAGAGGACGCCGCTCACGTCGCTCGCATTCTGGCGGGGGAGCGGGTCGAACCCGAGCCCGACCAGCCCGGCGTTCGCGCCTTCCCCGGCAATGCGCCGAAAACAGTGCTGCCGGAGGAATCGCTCCGAGAGGAGGAACCCCGGGTCGGGCCCGTAGAAGATCATCAGCCAGGCGCGCCGCTGGATGTAGCCTTCGCTTTCGAGGTTGTAGGGCACCTCGGTCTCGAACGGATGCAGCGTCGTGAGGCGGGAGGTATCGCGCCGCTCGGAGCGGAGGTCGAGCCGGGGTCCCAGCCGGCGGCGCCACTTGACCACCAGCAGCGTGGGCGCGCCCGGCTCCGTCCGCTTGGAGCCCTCGAGCGCCTCCCGGGCGATCATCCAGAGCTCGGCGGTCTCGGCGGCGGTCTCCGGGTGGACTTCGCAGGGACTCTTCTTCCCCTTGACCCGGAGGTCGGGCACCCGCCACCCACCCGGATCGGGCGCCTGGCGCGCTGCGAGCGGCGGCGCGACCAGGGCGACGGCCAGCAGCGCCAGGGTCGGCCCGACCAGGGCGTTCACCGGCGCTCGGCGTTGATTCGCCGCGCCCGATTCACCGTTCACCTTTCACTTTCCACTGCCCACCGTCCACCGTTGACCGCTGTTTATTTACCCCGTCCGCCCGTCCGCCCGTCCGCCTGTCCGCCCGTGCGTCTTTCCGCCTTCTCCCTCGTAACGTATCTTCCCGTCCGTGCATCTAACATGCAGGCGCTGATCCCGGCTCGCGAGCCCCGCGACTTCCCGCGGCCGCTGTCCGAATCTCCGCCCGGACCCCGACGTATATAGAGGACTGACTCAGGGCCCCCCTCCCTCTCCCCGGGAGAGGACCCCATCCCTGTCCCAGCACCCTTAAGCCCCGCGGAGCCCTCCTATGGTTCACCGCGCCAGCGCCCGTCCCGCGCTCGTCGCCACCCCTGCCGCCGCCGCGCTGCTGCTGCTCGCCGCCCTGCCGATCGCCGGCCACGCCCAGATGCCCAAGCCCGGCCTTCCGCTCGCGCCCGACCGCTACGCCACCTTCACGACGAGCAAGGGCACCTGGATCTCGCTCGACCTGAGCCCCGACGGGCGGACGATCGTCTTCGATCTTCTCGGCGATCTCTACACCCTCCCGATCACCGGCGGCGCGGCGACCCGGTTCACCAGCGGCATGTCCCACGACATGCAGCCCCGGTGGAGCCCCGACGGGAAGCGGATCGCCTTCGTTTCCGACCGGAGCGGCGACGACAATGTCTGGATCATGTCGGCGGACCGGAAGGACACCCTCCAGCTCACCAAGGGGGTGGACAACGACTACATCTCGCCCGAGTGGACGCCGGACGAGAACTACATCGTGGTCGCCAAGGGGACGCCCTTCTCCAACAACAAGCTCTGGCTCTATAACGTGCACGGAGGGCACGGGCTGGCGCTGGCCGGGGCCACGCCGACGACGCAGCGGCAGATGGGCCCCGCGTTCGGGCCCGACGGCCGCTATATCTGGTACGCCGCCCGGCTGGGCTCCTGGCAGTACAACGCCGTCATGCCGCAATTCCAGCTCGTCGTGTACGACCGGGAGACCGGTACCCGCACCACGATGACGTCGCGCTATGGCTCGGGGTTCCGTCCCGCGCTCTCGCCCGACGGGAAGTGGCTCACCTACGGCTCCCGCCACGACGCCGAGACCGGGCTCCGAATCCGGGAGCTCGCCAGCGGGGAAGAGAAGTGGCTCGCCTTCCCGATCCAGCGCGACGACCAGGAGTCGGTCGCCAACATGGACGCGCTGCCGGGCTACTCCTTCACCCCCGATTCGAGGGCGGTGGTGATCTCCTACGGCGGCGAGATCTGGCGGGTGCCGCTGGACGGGGCCGCGGCGACGAAGATCCCGTTCACGGTCAACGCGCAGGTGGCCGTGGGGCCGCTGGTGCGTTTCGACTACCCGATCTCCGACAGCGCGACCTTCACGGTCAAGCAGATCCGCGACGCGGTGCCCTCGCCGGACGGCCGGCGGGTCGCCTTCACCGCGCTCGACCGGTTGTACGTCGCCGACCTGGTGAGCGGCACGTCCCGCCGCGTCAGCGACCAGGAGGTGGGCGAGTACTTCCCGACCTGGGCGCCGGACGGGAGCGCCATTGCCTACGCCACCTGGGACGGCACCGGCGGCCACATCATGCGAGCTGACCCTGCTCGGGGCGTCCCCATCGAGCTCACCCGGACGCCGGCGCTTTACCAGCAGCTGGCCTGGGCCCGGGACGGCCGCCGGATCGTGGCGGTGCGCTCCGCCTCCCGCGACTTCCAGGAATCGGTGGACCCGTTCTTCCCCAACATCGGCGCGGAATTCGTCTGGGTCCCGGCCACCGGCGGCGATCTCACCGTGATCGCGCCGGTCGGCAACAAGTTCGCCCCCCACTTCAACGGCGACAGCACCCGGATCTACGCCTACGACTTCAGAGTGGGGCTGGTCTCGATGAAGTGGGACGGCACCGACGTGAAGGAGCACCTCCGGGTGCTGGGCCCGCTGCCGTTCACGCTGACCGCGCGCGAAGCGGCGCGGCGGGCGCGCGAAAGCTGGGGCGGGGAGATGGGCTCCGCGGCCCTGCGGATGGGCGACCTCCCGATGCCGTCGGATTTCTCCGAGCGGGAGCCCACCATCACCGGGATCCCCGTGGACCTCGTGCTGATGGCGCCCAGGGGGGACAAGGCGCTGGTCCAGAACAACAACGACTTCTTCATCGTCACCATTCCCGTGACCGGCGGCGTCACCCCGGTGGTCAACGTCTCCAAGCCCGACAGCGCGGCGACCCCGGTCCGGAAGCTCAACGACATCGGCGGCGAATTCCCGACCTGGGGCGCCGACGGCAACACGATTCACTGGTCCATCGGCAACGCCTTCGTCACCTATCGCCTCGACCGCGCCGAGGCGATCTCCGACAGCCTCCGGGTGGCGCGCGCCGACTCGGCGGCGCGGGTCGCCGCGGCGTACCGGCCCACCGAGCGGCGGATCCGGATCAGCGCCCCACGCGACATCCCCGAGGGCACGGTGGTGCTTCGCGGGGCCCGCGCGGTGACGATGAAGGGCTATGAGATCGTCGAGAACGCCGACGTCGTGATCCGCAACAACCGGATTGTGAGCGTGGGGCCGCGCGCGCAGGAGCCCGGCGGCGCCCGGGTGATCGACGTGAGCGGGAAGACCATCATTCCCGGCTTCGTGGACACCCACTCCCACATGTGGCCCGCCTGGGGCATCCACTGGCAGCAGCCCTGGATCTACCTCTCGAACCTCGCGTTCGGAGTGACCACCACCCGGGATCCCCAGACCGCGACGACCGACGTCCTCACCTACGGCGACCGGGTCGAAGCCGGCTCGGCCATCGGCCCGAGGATCTACTCCACCGGGCCCGGCGTCTTCAGCAACGAGAAGATCTCGAGCCTCGACCACGCCCGGAGAGTCCTTAAGCGCTACAGCGACTACTACGACACCAAGACGTTCAAGATGTACATGTCGGGGAACCGGCAGCAGCGCCAGTGGCTGATCATGGCGGCGCGGGAGCTCAAGCTGATGCCCACGACCGAGGGCGGGCTCGACTACCGGCTCAACATGACCCACGCGATGGACGGCTACCCCGGCATCGAGCACACCATGCCGATCATCCCGGCCTACGGCGACGTGGTGCAGCTTTTCAAGGAGACCCAGACCACCAATACGCCGACGATGGTCGTGCAGTACGGCGGGCCGTGGGCCGAGAACTACTACTACACCAACGAGAATCCTGGCGATGACCCCAAGGTCCAGCGGTTCATGCCGCCCGACGAGCTCGACCCGCGGGTGCGGCGGCGGAATCCCGGTCCCGGTCCAGGCGGCTGGTTCATGAAGGAGGAGTACGCGTTCCCGAAGTTCGCGGGGTTCGCCAAGGAGCTCATCGAAGGGGGCGGGCGCACCGGGATCGGGAGCCACGGCCAGTTCCAGGGCCTGGGCTATCACTGGGAGCTCTGGGCGGTGGCGAGCGGCGGGATGAAGCCCCACGACGCGCTGCGGGTCGCCACGATCTACGGCGCCGAGGCGATCGGGCTGGGCAAGGACCTGGGCACGCTCGAGCCGGGCAAGCTCGCCGACCTGATCGTGCTCGACAAGGATCCGCTTGCGAACCTTCGGAACACCACCTCGATCCACTACGTGATGAAGAACGGCCGCCTCTACGACGGGGAGACCCTCGACGAGATCTGGCCCCGGCAGCGCGCCCTTCCCGACCAGCCGTGGCGGCATACCGCTCCCGCCACCCAGTCCGGCATCCGGTGAGGCGCGCCATGACCACTACCAAGAGACACCTCATGATCCGCCGCCTCTCGACCGCCGCGATGCTGACGACGCTGGTTCTCTCGCCGCCCTCCCTCGCCGCCCAGGGACCGCCTTCCGGGAGGCCGGGCGCGGCGCCCGGCGGGCCGCCGCCCAAGCCGCTGCCGCTCGACGCCGCGCGCCACGCCGAGTTCACCGCGTCCAAGGGAACCTGGATCTCGCTCGACGTGAGCCCCGACGGGCAGAAGATCGTCTTCGATCTCCTCGGCGATCTCTACACCCTGCCGATGGCGGGCGGCGCCGCGACGCGCCTCACCAGCGGGCTCGCCTACGACGCGCAGCCGCGCTGGAGCCCGGACGGGAAGAAGATCGCCTTCGTCTCCGACCGGAGCGGCGGCGACAACGTCTGGACCCTCTCGCTCGACCTCAAGGACACGACCCAGATCACCCAGGGGAACACCGCGCTTTACGTCTCGCCCGAGTGGACGCCCGACGGGAAGTACATCGTGGTGAGCCGCACCGGTGGCCTGGGCGGCGCGGCGAAGCTTCAGATGTACCACGTGGACGGGGGGAGCGGGCTGCCGGTGATCCGGGAGCCTGCGCCGTTCAAGACGGTCGGTGCCGCGTTCGGGCCCGACGGCCGCTACGTCTGGTTCGCGGGCCGCAACGGCGACTGGCAGTACAACGCCATCCTTCCGCAGTACGAGCTCGGCCGCTACGACCGGGAGACCGGCGAGGTCAACCGGATGACCAGTCGCTACGGCTCCGCCTTCCGGCCGGCGATCTCGCCCGACGGCAAGTGGCTGGTGTACGGCACCCGCTGGCGCGCCGAGACCGGGCTCCGCATCCGCGACCTCGCCAGCGGCGAGGAGCGCTGGCTGGCCTACCCGGTGCAGCGTGACGAGCAGGAGTCGCGCGCGCCGCTCGACGTGCTCCCGGGTTACTCCTTCACCCCCGATTCGAAGGCGGTGGTCGCTTCCTACGGCGGCGAGATCTGGCGGGTGCCGGTGGACGGGGCCGCCGCGACGAAGATCCCCTTCACCGCGCACGTCAAGCTCGACATCGGGCCCGAGGTGCGGTTCACCTATCACGTGGACACCGCGGCCACGCTCACGGCCCGGCAGATCCGCAGCCCGGTCGCCTCGCCCGACGGCAAGCGCATCGTGTTCACTGCGCTCGACCGGCTCTACCGGATGGACCTGCCCGACGGCACGCCCCGGCGGCTGGATCCGTCCGAAGTGGGCCAGTATCACCCGGTCTGGTCGCCGGACGGGAAGTCGGTGGCCTACGTGACCTGGGCCGACGCGGCCGGCGGGCAGATCATGAAAGTCGCGGTGGACGGAGGGGCGCGGCCGGTGCAGCTCACCCGCACCGCGGCGCTCTACTACAATCTCGCCTGGTCGCCCAGCGGGACCAGGATCGTGGCCTCCCGGGGCGCCGCGCGCGATCTCAAGGAGGCCCAGGGCTTCTTCGGCGGCCCCCTCGGCGCCGAGTTCGTGTGGGTCGCGGCCGCGCCGCCCGCCGGCGGGGGGGGAGGCGACGCGAAGCTCATCGCGCCGACCGGGACCCGTGACGCGGCGCATTTCACCACCGACACATCGCGCATCTACGCCTACAGTCCGGTGGACGGGCTGGTCTCGTTCCGCTGGGACGGCACCGACGTGAAGCAGCACGTCAAGGTCGTAGGGCAGCCGCCGCCCGGTACGATTCCCGAGCTCGACCAGGGGGAGGGGGCGCGCGCGCCGCTCCCCCGGCGGCTCTACCCGGAGCCCAGGCCCGAGACGACCCAGACTCCGGACTCCGCCGGCGAGCTCGAGCCGGGCCAGCCTCCGCCTCCAGCGGGGATCGTGCTCATGGCGCCGAAGGGCGACCAGGCGGTGGCGCAGGTGGGGAACGACATGTACAGCATCACCGTGCCAAGGGTGGGCGGGCCGGTGCCCACGATTTCGGTCGCGAGCGCGGCGGTGCCGGTCAAGAAGCTCACCGACATCGGCGGCGAGTTCCCTTCGTGGAGCTCCGACGGCCGCACCATCCATTGGGCCATCGGCAACGCGTTCTTCCGCTACAACCTGGACAGCGCGAAGGTCGTGGAGGACAGCCTCAAGCAGATCGAGAAGCAGAAGGCCGACAGCGCCCGGCGCGCCACCGCGCGGGCCGACACCCTCAAGACGCTGGGTGCCAGGGCGGACAGCCTCAAGAAGGCCAACGCGGCGGTGCCCGACTCGATCCAGACCCGGCTCAACCTGCTCAAAGCGGACTCCGCGAAGGCTGATTCGGCCAAGAAGACCGCCGAGAAAGCCAAGGCCGACAGCACCAAGACCGAGAAGGCCAGGGCCGACAGCCTGAAGCTGCTGGGCGGCAGGGCCGACAGCCTCAAGAAGGCCGGCGCCCAGGTGCCCGACTCGATCAGGACGCGGATTGACGCCCTCCGGGCCGACTCGACGGCACTCGCGAAGAAAAAGGAGGAGAAGCCCGGCTACAAGCCCGGTGAGATCCGGGTCAAGGTGAACGCCGCCCGAGACGCACCGAGAGGAGCCATGGTGCTGCGCGGGGCCCGCGCGCTGACCATGAAAGGCAAGGAGATCATCGAGAACGCCGACGTCGTGGTGAAGGACAACCGCATCGTCGGGGTGGGCGCGCGCGGGCGGGTGCCGATCCCGAGCGGCGCCAGGATCATCGACGTGACGGGGAAAACGATCGTCCCGGGCTTCGTGGACACCCACTACCACTCGCAATGGCTCATCCCGGAGATCCACCCGTCGCAGGCGTGGCAATACCTGACCATGCTGGCCTACGGCGTGACCACCACCCGCGACCCGCAGACCGCTACGACCGACGTCCTCAGCTACCAGGACCGGGTGGAGACCGGTGCGGAGGTGGGCCCGCGGATCTACTCCACCGGCCCCGGCGTCTTCATCAGCGAGAACATCCGCGACCTCGACCACGCCCGGAACGTGCTGAAGCGCTACAGCCAGTACTACGACACCAAGACACTCAAGATGTACATGACGGGGAACCGCCAGCAGCGCCAGTGGATCATCATGGCGGCGAAGGAGCTGGGCCTCATGCCCACCACCGAGGGCGGGCTCGACTTCAAGCTCGAGCT
>DASYRI010000183.1:0-8055 GCA_036004545.1 Gemmatimonadales bacterium | reverse complement strand
GACCGACTCGGTGAAGCGTGACCTGGCCAAGGGGTCGGTGGAGGACCTCAAGCAGAAGACCCTGGCCTACCGGGAGATGCTCGAAACGCTCCGGCAGCTGGTCCCGGAGCAGAACGAGGTGCCCGGCCTGATCGACGCGATCAGCACCCGGGCCAAGATCCGCGGCGTGCACGTCGCCTCGATCATGCCCCAGCCGGTGGAGAACGGGCCCGCCCCGTTCGACACTTACCACTACAACATGTCGGTGATCGGCCATTACGACGAGATCGGCGAATTCTTCGCCGACGTGGCCGCACTCCGCCGGATCATCGTGCCGGGGGACGTCGCGCTGGTCGCCGCGCAGCTCGCCGCTTCGCGGGCCCTGGGCGACACCTCCGGGGCGATGCTCGAAGCGAAATTCTCGGTGAAGACCTTCGTGAAGTCCTCCGGGATCCCAGGAGCGCCGCGTGGCAAATAACCCGCTGGGTCCGTGCGCTCTCCTGCTCGCCGCGCTCGCCGGCTGCGGCGGCGGCGCCGCGGCGCCCGCCAAGCCCGACCCGGCCGCCGCCGCCGCTGCCGCCGCGGAGGAAGGGGCCGCCCCGGCCGCGAAGCCCAAGCCCCAGGTGCCCGCCGAGCAGCCGGCGGCCAGGATAGACGAGTCCCTGATCCCGGAGCCGGGCACTCCGCTCCGCCGCGAGAGCTACGTCTACAACGGCGGCCGGCGCGATCCCTTCATCTCGATCCTCGGCACCGCCAACATCGGTCCCGAGCTGCCCGACCTCAACTTGGTCGCGATCGTGTACACGGAGGGCTCCCCCGCCTCGAGCGTCGCGGTACTGCACGACAAGATCACCGGCAAGCGGTACACCGTCCGCCAGGGCGACCGCCTCGGTCGCATGCGGATCAGCAGCATTCGCCCTAAGGACGTGACGTTCACCATTGACGACTTCGGGACGGCGCGTGAGGAAACGCTGTCGCTCCGCAAGCAGGAGGTCAAGTAGACATGATCCAGCGTTCGTGGTCCCTCCTTGCGGGCGCGTTGCTGTGCGCGGCCGCACCGCCCCCGGCCGGCATGACCCGGGACGGCGAGGTCCGCGCGGTCAGTCTCCAGCCCGCCGCCGGCCGGGCCGAGCTGGTCATCGCCGTCCAGGGCGCGGTAGTGGTCACCGACCGCACCCTGCCCGACCCGAGCCGGATCGTGCTCGACGTCACCGGGGCGACCCTGAGTCCCGGTATGGAGCGAGTGACTTACGACGGCGTCAAGCGCGCCGGCGTGCTGAACGTCCGGGTGAAGCAATTCACCCCCGACGTCGTGCGCATCGTCCTGGATATGGAGCAGCTGGTGCCCTACCGGGTCGAGCGTTCCGCCGAGGCGATCCGGGTCAGCTTCGGCAGCGGGCAGACCTTCGTGGCGTGGAACACCGGCGCTGCCACCGTGACCGAGGCGCCGGCCGCGGCGCGGGTCGAGGCGCCGGCCGCGGTCCTGGCGACGGCTGCCGCCGAGGACGTGACCGAGACGGCGCGCCCGGTGGTCCGGGTCCAGGGCGGCCAGATTCCGCGAGTCACTGTAAGCTGGGTCAACGCCAGCATTGATGAAGTCATTTCCGGATTCCAGGCGATCAGCGGCCGCTCCATCATCCTCGGCAAGGGCATCACCCGCACGGTCACCGCGGAGATCCGCGACAAGCCGTGGCCCGAGGCGTTCTACGCCATCCTCGCGGCCCAGGGGCTCTCGGTCCAGGAGCTGCCCGGCGGGATTCTCCGGGTGGATGCCCCCCAGAACTTCGCCGAGATCGACTCGCTCGAGCCCCGCGAAACCCGGATCGTGCGGGTGAACTACGCCCGGGTAGGCGAGATGGCGAACTCGCTCAAGGGCGTGCTCAGCAAGCGGGGAGTCGCCACGCCGGACACCGCCAGCAACTCGATCATCCTCACCGACGCCAAGAGCAATCTCGAATCGGCGATCGAATTCGTGAACCTGCTCGACCTCCGGCCCAAGATGTCTCGATCCAGGCCAAGATCATCTTCGTGGACCGGACCGATCTGGAGCAGCTCGGCTTCAAGTACGACATCGGGACCCGCAACCAGTTCTATAACCGGATCATCTCCCGGCCGGACCCCCTGCAGGGGAACCAGCCGTACGCACCGGTCCGTACCATCGTGGACCTGGGGGGCAACCAGCTCGCGGCCATCGGCAACGCGGAGTCGGTCATCACGTCTCCCGCTATTGACCTCGTGTTCTCTACCGTCCTCGGGGGCTTTTCGGTCACCAGCTTCCTGCAGGCCCTGGAGCAGGTGAGTCTCTCGGACGTCCAGGCCGAGCCGAGCATCGTCACCCAGGACAACAAGGCGGCCACGATCCGGGTGGGTGAGGACATTCCGGTCCGCGTCGTGGACGTTTCCCAGACGGCGACCTCCGTCGCCACCGCGGCGCGCGCCAACGTGACATTCCGGGAGACCGGCATCAAGCTGCTGGTGACCCCGCACGTCACCAACGACGGCCAGATCTCCCTCGACCTCTCCACCGAGCGCTCCAGCCTCCAGACCCTGGCCGCGGCCGACCTCGGCTTCATCATCGCCAAGCAGGAGACCAAGAATCAGCTCCTGGTGGCGGACGGCGAAACCGCCGTGATCGGCGGCCTCACGATCACCACGGTCGAGAAGACCAAGACCGGCATGCCGCTCCTCTCCAGCCTGCCGTTCATCGGCAGCCTCTTCAGCTACACCAGCAACAGGGAGAACCGGAAGGATCTGATCATCCTGGTGACCCCCCGCGTGCTGAGCGATTCCAAGATCGTGCCCGGATCCTGATTCACGGCCGCCGCTGGCGAGCAGCGACCTGACCGGGCCCGGCTCAGCCGGGCCCGGTCGTTTTCGGGAGAGGGTATAATCCTGCTGTGAGACTGCGCTTCCTGACCGCCGGAGAGTCGCACGGGAAGGCCCTCGTCATCATCGTCGAGGGCCTTCCCGCCGGTTTGCCGCTGAGCGCCGACCAGGTGAATCAGCAGCTCTCGCGGCGGATGCAGGGCCACGGCCGGGGCGCCCGGATGAAGATCGAGCAGGACCAGGTCGAGTGGCTGGCGGGGGTGCGCGCCGGGGAGAGCCTCGGCTCGCCGATCGCCATGCTGGTGGCCAACCGCGACTGGGCCAACTGGGAGGACGTGATGGCCGCCGAGGGCACCCCTGGCGACCTCCGCCGCCGCCGGGTCACCCGGCCCCGGCCCGGCCACGCCGACCTGGTCGGCGTGCTCAAGTACGACCGGGTGGACGCCCGCGACATCCTGGAGCGCGCCAGCGCGCGGGAGACCGCCGCCCGGGTGGCCGCCGGCGCGCTGGCGCGGCGGCTGCTGGAAGAGTTCGGGGTGGAGATCGGGAGCCACGTGGTGTCGCTGGGCGGACTCCGCGCCGCCGCGCCCGATCCGCTGCCGGTGCCGCTCAACCAGGCCGCCGACCGCTCGCCGGTGCGGGTGCTCGACCCGGCGGTCGAGGCGGCGATCATGACCCGCATTGACGAGGCCAGGCGCGCCGGCGACACCCTGGGCGGCGAGGTGGAGGTCGTGGCGCGCGGCGTGGTGCTCGGGCTCGGCAGCCACACCAGCTGGGATCGCAAGCTCGACGGACGGCTCGCCGGGATGCTCATGACGATCCCGGCGGTCAAAGGAGTGGAGATCGGGATGGGGTTCGAAGCTGCCCGCCGTCCCGGCTCAGCCGTGCACGATCCGATCGAGACGGAGGGGGAAGGGAGCCCCGCTCTGGCCTCCCCCACCTCGGGTCGCGGCGGGGGCGGGGGGCCGCGGGGCGGATTCCGGCGTCAGACCAACAACGCCGGCGGCCTGGAAGGGGGGATGACGACCGGCGAGCCGCTGCTCGTCCGGGTAGCGATGAAGCCGATCTCGACGCTCATGTCCCCCCTCAAGACCGTGGACCTCTCCACCGGGCTCGCCGCGAACGCCCAGAGCGAGCGCTCCGACGTCACCGCCGTGCCCGCCATGGGGGTAATCGCCGAGGCGCTGGTCGCGCTGGTGCTCGCGGACGCGATGCTGGAGAAGTTCGGGGGCGATTCGCTGGTCGAGCTCCGGCGCAATTACGACGGATACGTCGCGGGACTGGGCCGCCGCTGGGGCGAGCTGCGGACCGCCGCCGAAACGCCGGAGCCGTGAGGCGTCACCTGGTCCTGGTGGGGCTGCCCGGCTCGGGCAAGTCCACGGTGGGCCGGCTCGCGGCGGAGCGGCTCGGCGCGGCGTTCAGCGACCTGGACGAGATTGTCGCCCTGGCCGCGGGACGCTCGATCGCCGACCTCTTCGCGAGCCGGGGAGAAGCGGAGTTCCGCCGCCTCGAGCGCGCCGCGATGCAGGGCGCGCTCGCCGCGCCCCCCCACCTGGTCGCTCCCGGGGCGGGATGGGTCGCCGAGCCCGGCAATCTCGCCGGCGCCGCGAACGCCTTCCTCCTCTACCTCGAAGTGTCTCCGGAGACCGCCGCGCGCCGCCTGGGGAGAGGCCGGGGGCAGGGGGGGGGCGGGCCGGATGACTCCCGGCCTCTGCTGGGCGATGGAGATCCCGTCGCGCGCCTCCGCGAGCTGGCCGAGCGCCGGGAGGCGTGGTACCGGCACGCGGGGCGGGCGATTGACGCCTCCGGCGATCCGGCCACCGTGGCGGCGTTGGTGGTGGCGGTGGCGCGACGGGATGCGGGATGGTGATACCAGGGAGTAGCGAATAGGAAGCAGGGAGTAGGGAGGAAAACCCTGCTCCCTATTCCCCACTCGCTACTCCCTTATCATACGACCATGAGCGCACTCGCGGCGGAAATCATAGGCGGGGGTCTCGCCGGCTCGGAGGCGGCGTGGGCCCTGGCCGGCCGGGGCGTCGCGGTCACCCTCCACGAGATGCGCCCCGCCGTGCCCACTCCCGCCCACAAGACCGGCCGCCTGGCCGAGCTGGTCTGCAGCAACTCGTTCAAGTCGGTCGAGCTCAACACGGCGCACGGGCTCCTCAAGGAGGAGCTCCGGATGCTGGGGAGCCTCCTGCTCGAGTGCGCCGACCTCGCCCGGGTGCCGGGCGGTGCGGCGCTCGCGGTGGACCGGGTGGTCTTCTCCGAAGCGGTGGACGCGCGGCTCCGCGCGCATCCCGACGTGACCGTCGTGACCGGCGAATCGGCCGAGCTCCCCGCGCCGGGTATCGTGGCGACCGGCCCGCTCACCTCGGAGCGGCTCTCCGCAGCGATCGCGGCGAGGCTCGGCCAGAGCTCGCTCGCCTTCTACGACGCCATCGCGCCGATCGTGAGCGACGAATCGCTCGACCACGCGCCGCTCTACCGGCTCTCCCGCTACGGGAAGGGCGACGGCGACGACTACCTCAACGCGCCGCTCTCCCGCGCCGAGTACGATGAGTTTATCGGGGCGCTCACCGCCGCGGACCAGTACCAGGGACACGACTTCGACGCGGTGCCCTACTTCGAGGCCTGCCTCCCGGTCGAGGAGATGGCGCGCCGCGGTCCGGAGACCCTGCGCTTCGGGCCGATGAAGCCGGTGGGCCTGCCCGACCCGCGCACCGGAAAGGAGCCCCACGCGGTGGTGCAATTCCGCAGGGAAGACCGGGCCGGACAGATGTGGAACCTGGTCGGCTTTCAGACCCGGCTTCGGATTCCGGAGCAGCAGAAGGTGTTCCGGACGATCCCGGGCCTGGCCCGCGCGGAGTTCCTGCGCTACGGCAGCATCCACCGGAACGCCTACATCAACAGCCCGGCGTGCCTCGGCCCCGGGCTCGCCACCCGGGACGGCGCGCCGGTGTTCTTCGCGGGTCAGCTCACCGGGGTCGAGGGCTATACCGAGTCGCTCGGCACCGGGATCCTCGCGGGAATCAACCTGCACCGGCATCTCACCGGAAAGGCTCCCGCGATTCCCCCGCCGACCACCATGCTCGGCGCCCTGCTGCGCTACCTGCGCGAGGCCGATCCGAAGCACTTCCAGCCGATGAACGCCAACTTCGGGTTGCTCGAGCCGCTGCCGGCCCCCGTAAAGAAGGCGGACAAGAAGGTGGCGCTGGTGGAGCGGGCGCTTGCGGAGTTCCGGTCGTGGGCGGGATCGCTGTGAATAGGACGCAAAGACGCAAGGGAGACGCAATGACGCAAAGCCGCAAAGACGCAACGGAGTCGTCCGACAACCGTCCCTTGCGTCCTGGCGTCCTTGCGTCCTTGCGTCTGACGGAAGAATTCCTCCTTCACCTCGAGAAGGAACGCGACTCCTCCCCCCATACCGTACAGGCCTACCGCCGCGACCTGACCGCGTTCGCCGGGTTCTGCGACCGGTTCTATGGCGGTGGCGGCTCCTGGCAGTGGGCGACGGTGGACCGGCTCGGCATCCGGGGCTTCCTCGGCGAGCACGAGCGGCGGGGGCTTTCCCGCCGCTCCGCCGCGCGGGCGCTGTCGGCGCTCCGGTCGTTCTACCGCTACCTCCAGGTACACCACGGCATGGCGAACGGGGCAGCCCGCGCGGCGAAGATGCCGAAGATCGAGAAGCGGCTCCCCACCCATCTTCGGCGGGAGGAAATGGAGCAGCTGTTCGTCCACGCGGAGGCTCGAGCGGCCTCCGGCGACTTCGCCGGGCTCCGCGATCTCGCCATGCTCGAGCTGTTTTATTCGAGCGGGCTTCGGCTCGCGGAGCTGGTGGGGCTCGATCTGCGCACCCTGGACCTGCTGAGCGACCAGGTGAAGGTGCGCGGCAAGGGCCGGAAGGAGCGGATCGTGCCGGTGGGGTCCAGAGCGGTGCAGGCGCTCCGGCGTTATCTTCTCGCCCGCGAGGCGGTGGCCCGCCGGCCCGGCGCCGACCGGGGCGCGGTGTTCCTCAACCGGAGCGGAAAACGGCTGGGCCCGGTGACGGTGCAGCGGCGGATGCACCGGCTCTTCGACGCGATCGCCGCGGACGGCCAGCGGGTGCATTCCCTGCGGCACACCTTCGCGACGCATCTCATGGACGCGGGAGCCGATCTCCGCGCGGTGCAGGAGCTCCTGGGCCACGTCTCGCTCAGCACCACGCAGATCTACACCCACACCAGCGTGGAGCGGCTCAAGCAGGTGTACCGGCAGGCGCACCCGAGAGGGGGATGAACGGTCAACAGTCGACGGTCAACGGGACCTGCCTTGCAGGGAGGGATCCCCGCTCGCGCGGCTTTTCCCGTTGACCGTTCAGTTGACCGTTGACGCTGTTTCCAATGACGACCTTCCACGGCACCACCATCCTCGCCGTCCGCAAGGCCGGCCGAGTCGCCCTGGGCGGCGACGGCCAGATCAGCATCGGCGACACGGTGGTCAAGGCCAGCGCCACCAAGGTTCGCGCCCTCAAGGCGGGGAAGGTGCTCGCCGGGTTCGCGGGCTCGGTGGCCGACGCGCTCAATCTCTTCGAGCGATTCGAGGAGAAGCTCGATCGCTACCCGGCCAATCTCCCCCGCGCGGCGGTGGAGCTGGCCAAGGACTGGCGGAGCGACCGGGTGCTCCGGCGGCTCGAGGCGCTGCTGGTGGTGGCGGACCAGGAGCACAGCTACCTGCTGAGCGGCACCGGGGAGCTGATCGAGCCGGACGACGGCATCCTCGCCGTCGGGGCGGGGGGCAACTTCGCGCTCGCCGCCGCCCGCGCCCTGCTCCCCGACCCGGCGCTCTCCGCCCGCGACGTCGTGCAGCGCGCGCTCGAGATCGCGGCGGACATCTGCGTCTTCACCAACCGCAACCTGACCATACTCGAACTGTGAGGCGTCAACGGTCGACTGTCCACGGTCAACGGGAACTGCTAGACTCCCTTACGTCTTTGCGTCCTTGCGTCGTTGCGTCTCCCCCCGTTGACCGTTGACTGTTCACGCAGTCATGACCGAGCCCCTCCCCGCCGTCGCCCCCGACCCCTCGCCCCTCCCCTGGCTGGAGGAGATGCACCCCCGCCAGATCGTGGCGGAGCTCGACCGCTACATCGTCGGCCAGGAGCCGGCCAAGCGCGCCATCGCCATCGCGGTGCGGAATCGCTGGCGCCGCTCCCAGGCGCCCGAGCAGATCCGGGACGAGATCACCCCGTCCAACATCATCCTCATCGGGCCC
>DASYRI010000182.1:0-19111 GCA_036004545.1 Gemmatimonadales bacterium | reverse complement strand
GTCCAGCGGGCGGAGCCACGGAGTTGAAAGGTGCGCGGGGTGATGCTGAAGCCCTTGTAGTGGAACGGGGGCAGGGGGTCCTCCTAAGGATGGACCCCACAAATATAGCTGCTGGTACGAGTGGGAGCGCTGAGAAACCGGGAAGATAGGTAACGAAGGTTACCGAGAGGATCGGTAACACTTCAGGAGGGGTGGGGGAGGTCAGCAAGGGTCAATCCCGGATGATCATCTCGCGTTTGTCGACCTTGGCCGGGAACACCGTCCCGAAGTAGATCGACCAGATCCCATCTTCGGGTTCTTCGAGGCCGATGTGCTACTGCTTCAGGGCATTCACGATGGAGAGCAGCTTGTGCTTGAGCCGAAACGTGCCAGCGTTGGTCAGCCGCTTGACCAGGAAGTGGCCCGGGTATTGAGCGGCGGCAGGTGCTCAGGAAAGGGGCGCGGCGAGGCGGGGTGAATGCGCTGCTGCAGGATGCCGAGCCGCAGCCACCAGACGTTGAGCTGCGAGAGGCCCTGGATGCCCCACGAGGCGAAGGGGACACCGTTATCGGTCCGGATCGCACGCGGCAGGCCGAATTCCCTGAAGGTACGCTCGAATACCGGGCGCCGCCCGCCCTTGACGTTCGGCAGCTCCCGGCAGGCGAGCAGATAGCGCGGAGGCTGATCGTCGATCGTGAGAGGGTAGCACCACACGCCGTCGCGCGTCGGGAACTGTCCTTGGAGCTCGGCGGTCCAGAGATCGTTCGGGGCGTCGGTGGTCGGCGGAACGACGCCGGGATGCTGATGGGGCCGACGGCGCCGGCGCTTCTTGACCAGGCCCACCCGGGCGAGCAGGTCGCCCGCCGTGCTAACTGCGGGCCACGCCTCGTCGGCGATCTCGGGATGCCGTGGCGCAAGCCAGTCGAGCAGCTTGCCGGGCCCCCAATCCGGATGGCGGCGCCGCGCCGCGCACAGCAGGTCGGCGAGGTCCGCTGCGATGCGATGTGGACAGTGGTGCGGGGCATGGCTCCGGTCGCGCAGGCCGCGCCGCCCACCTCGTGGTAGCGGTCGAGCCGCTGGTAGCCCGTCTTCCGACTGATGCGGTAGCAGGCGCCGAGCTCCGTCCGCGTGGAGAGGCCCAGCCGTTCGTCGGCGATGAAGCGTTCGCCTTGTTCCACGGATGAGGTCTCCAGCGAAGGCATCGACCAACCTCCCCCACCAAGGGTTGATCGCGCAGTTGAGAAGGAGTGTCACCCATCATCCCGGTGTACTCTGTTGCCTATCTACCCGGTTTGTACCGGAGGTGGAAGAATCGGCACAGCTCCGAAACCCGGCGTCGGGCGTGACGCGAACATTTGGCCCCTCCGGGTCACCGCCTGCGCCGCCGGCTGCGGCCAAGCGTCCGGAGGTGTGCCCGAAAGTGGGTTAGATCGTTGAGCCGAACGGCGCCGATCTCGTCGAGCACCGCGCCGTAGGTGGACGACGCCGCCCCGCCGACCACGAGCGCGATATTCTTCGGTAGCGCCGTCCGCAGGCGCCGGAGCTCGTCCCTGAGTGCAGGGTCTCCTGCGGGGTAGATGACGCTCAGTGCTGCCGCGCGGGCCCCTGTCCTGGCCGCAGCCTCGGCGATATCCTCTGCCGGCAGGTCCGCGCCCAGGTACGTCACCCGCCACCCCTCGGCCGCTGCAGTCGCCGCCACCAGCAGGGCGCCGAACTCGTGGACCTGACCCGCCGGGGTGGCGACGACCAGGTTCCCCGTCGCGAGTGGCGAGCTCGCGCTCTCGGTCACCCTGTCGAGCACGCGCCGCAGGACGGCCGAGACGAGGTGCCCATGCACCGGGCGCAGCGTCCCGTCGCGCCAGCGGGTGCCCACGCGTTCGAGCAGCGGGACGACGAGCGTGTCCAGGAACGCCGCTGCGGGGAGCGCAACCGCCGCGCGCCGGAGCGTGGCGTCGAGCGCCGTTGCGTCGAGCGACTCGACGGTGCGAAGACAGTCGCCAAGAAAGTCGGCCGCCGACGGCTGCGGGTGGGGCTCAGCTCGCTCGGTGGTCCCGCTCGCGCGCCCCGCCTCGGCATCCGCCGCGGCATCTTGGCGCACCAGTGCCGCGAGCGCGTCCGTGGTAAGCTCCGCCACCTGCCCGATACTCCGCCCGGCCAGCGTCGCGCGGTAGACGAGGCGGAGCCGCTCGATATCGGTATCGGAATAGAGCCGATGGCCGCCCTCGGATCGCGACGGCGTCACCAGTTGATAGCGCCTCTCCCACGCACGCAGGAGGTCCGCGCTCAGGCCGGTGCGCCGAGTGACGACCCGCATCGGGTGCCGGTGCTGCCCCGCTCTCAAACGGACGACCATAGCCGGCAACGCTAACCGGCCGGCGCTCGGATGTCAATATTCTGTCTTGGACATTGCCTTGACAACATCTGGGTCTTCCACTAACCTCCAGGGAAGCTGGAAGCCATACGGGGTCCGGTTGTCCAGTGAATTGGTAGCGAGGGCCCCTCGTCAGAGAGAGGCCACCATGTTATACGCACCTGCTGTGTCCGCCCCCGTCCTCGGATTGCGACGGGAGATCGACCGGCTGCTCCAGGACAGATCCGGAAGCCGCCCAAACGGGCCGAGTGAGTGGGCCCCTGCGGTGGATATCCGCGAGACCGAGCATGAGCTGACCTTCGCGGTCGAGCTGCCGGGCATCAAGCCGGAAGCCGTCGAGGTGACCGCGCAAGATCTTGTCCTGATGATTCGCGGTGAGAGAGCCGAAGAGGAGGGGGAGGAAGGCCGGTACCACCTCGTCGAACGCAACGTCGGGGCGTTCATGCGTCATTTCCACCTGCCCGAGGGTGTCGACACCGACAAGATCAATGCCACCTTCGAGCAGGGCGTGCTCCGCATTCGTATTCAGAAGGAGGCGCTGCCACAGCCGAAGAAGATCCGAATCAGCGTCGGCACGTCCGCGAGCGGTCCCCCGCGGCAGGCCAACGATCGCGGCGAGCACCGGCCGGAATCGTCGAAGAAGCCAGCCGGGGCGCATCAGTCGAAGTGATCGGTGGTGGCTCCACCACGCAAGTGAACCGCCCCGGGATTTCCGGAGGCTCCAATTGTTGAGAGGTTGGAGCCATGGACCAGCGGACACGATAGTCCGCGGAGGCGCGGGAGCGGACGGTGCGGCTCGTGCAGGAGCACGCGCGCGAGCACGGATCGCAGTGGGCGGCGATCCAACTGATCGTGATGAAGGTGGGGTGTACCGCCGAAACTCTCCGGCGGTGGGTGCGGCAGGATGAGCGCGATGGGGGCCGGCGCCCGGGCCTGACGACCGAGGACCAGCAGCTGGTCAAGGTGCTGGAGCGCGGGAATCGGGAGCTGCGGCGGGCGAACGAGATCCTGCGCAAGGCGTCGGCGTATTTTGCCCAGGCGGAGCTCGACCGCCGCGGGACGTGATGGTGGCGTTCATCGATGCCCACCGCGAGGCCTACGGAGTCGAGCCGATCTGTGCCATGCTGCCGATCGCTCCGTCGACCTACCACGAGCAGAAGGCCCGCCAGGCGGATCCCTGGGGCTTGCCCGCGCGGGCCCAGCGGGATGGGGTGCTGCGCCCCCTTGCGAAAGCAATTAACGGGACATCACACTAGCCCACTCGAAGCTAAGTCTAATTGGCCCTGGTGGATTCGAACCACCATTCGCAGATCCAAAGTCTGCTGTCCTGCCATTGGACGAAGGGCCAGTAGATGAACAGTAATGAACAGTAATTAGTAGGCAGTGGGCAGCGGGCAGTGCCCCACCGCCCACTGTCCACGGTCCACTGTTCACCGCCCACGGCCCACTCCTCACAACGTCCGCGTCGCCGTCACCGTCCCGAGCTTTTTCCCCAGCATCATCTGGGCGTCGTCGCGCTCCCGCTCGCTCCGGTAGATAGCGAACAGGGTCGACCCCGAGCCGGTCATGCGGCAGAGCAGGGGATGGGTGCCGGCCAGGGCCTCGAACCCGGCACGCACGGCGGGACGCCGCCCGAACACCGCCGACTCGAAGTCGTTGCCCGCCATCCGGGCCACATCGCTCCAGGTGGAGAGCGCCGCGGGATCGAGCAGCAGCGCGCCGCGGCGGCCCGAGGTGGCGCGTGCCTCGTCCAGCCAGGCGTACGCCTCGGCCGTGCGCACCGGCGCGGCGGGGGTCAGGAGGAGCACCGGCGCCGGCGGCAGCGCGGGGAGCGCCAGCATCCGCTCGCCGTGGCCCCACCCGAGCGCGAGGGAGGCCTCGGCCAGGCAGAACGGCACGTCGGCACCGAGTCGGGCAGCGAGGTGGAGGAGCTCAGCCCGGGGGATGGGGTTGCCGGCGAGCTGGTTTACCAGGGAGAGCGCCGCGGCCGCATCGGCCGAGCCGCCGCCCAGCCCGGCGCCGACGGGAATCCGCTTGGCGAGCGCCAGGTGGACGCCGAAGGGACGCCGCATCGTCTCGACCGCGGCGCGGGCCGCCCTGAAGGCGAGATTCTCCTCCGGCGGACCGGTCTCTCCGCCGCTCACCTCCAGCGTGACGCTCTGGTCGCCGGAGGTCCGGGCGACCAGCTCGTCCGCGAGCTCCAGCCGGGCGAAGAGGGTCTCGATCCCGTGATACCCGTCCGCCTCCCGGGCCAGCACGCGGAGGAAGAGGTTCACCTTGGCGTGCGCCGCCCTGGTCGCCGTCTCGCTCACCCGCTTTGCCTCGTGGCATCGCGGAGGTGGAGGCCAGTGCGCGCGAGCGACCAGAGCCCGAGCAGGGTGATCGGCACGAAGGTCGCGATGTGGTAGCCCGCGCCGTAGGCGATCGCGACGTCTCCCGGTACGCCGAAGAGCCCGAGCGCCTTCACCGCCACCAGCTCGAAGACCCCGAAGTAACCCGGCGCCTGGGGAACCGCGATCCCGAACGCGAGCAGGGACTGGAGCAGCAGAGCCCCCGCGAACCCCACCCGGATGTCGAAGGCCCGGAACGCGATGTAGAACGCCGCGGCGTTGAGCAGCCAGTGGGCCAGTGACCAGAGCGCGGCGCCCGCCAGCCGCCCCGGCGAGCGGAGCGCGCCGAAGCCCTGGCGGAGGTCCTCGATGATGGCCACGATCCGGCTCGCGATGCGGGGGAGCGGCACCACGCCGCGCACCAGCCGCTCGGCCGTTTTGGGGAAGAGCACGACCGAGAGGCCCCCCGCGAGCAGCAGCAGGCAGAGGATCGCGGCCCGGGTCGCGACGTCCTCGAGCCGCATCCCCGCCACCGCCACGTCCCGGGGGAGCCCCGCCAGGAGTAGCCCCACCACCATCAGGCCGATCAGAGTCAGGCCGTCGAGAGCGCGCTCGACCGCGATGGACGACACCGCCGAGGCGAGCCTGACCCGGGCGAGCCGGGTCACGGCATAGCAGCGGACCAGCTCCCCGGCCCGGAACGGCAGGATGTTGTTCGCGGTGAAGCCGATGGTGATGCCGTGCCAGAGCGCGCGCCAGGAGACCGGCCCGCCGTCGTCGGTGTGGAGCAGGATGCGCCAGCGGGCGACGCGGAGGGCGAAGGTCGTGGTGGCGACCAGCACCGCGAGCACCAGCGGGGCGAGCCGGGCCCGCGCCAGGTGCGCGCCGACTTCGGGGAGCGACACCCCCCGCATCGCCCAGGCGAGCAGCAGGATCGAGAGGGCGACGCCGATGGCCGCGGGGAGCAGCCGCCCAGTCCGGCGCGGCCCCCCGTTCGGACCCGGCTCAGCGGTCGTCGTCAAGCGCGAGCGGAACGAGATCGAGGAGCTCGGCCAGGAGGCCTTCCACCCCGGTGACATCGCGGCGGGCACGCCAGGCCCGGTCGAGCTCGCCGTGGAGGTGGTTCGCCCGCTCCAGCGCCCGCCGGCCGCGGTAGAGCAGGGTCTCGATCCCCACCGGCTCCGCCTCCGTCGGGCGGGTTCGGTCGGGCACGATCCTGGCCGGGGCCGGCTGGGCGGCCCCGCGCAGCAGCCTGAAGTAGGTGGAGAACGTCTGCTCGAAGGGGAGCCATACGCTCGCCGGGGCGGGGGCCGGGACCGGGTCGAAGAAGAGCGCCTCGATCGGAACCGCGCCGGCGTCGGAGTCGGGGGCGAGCGCCTCGATCGGCACCACCTCCGGCTCCTCCGGGGTGAAGGCGGGCGCGAGCGCCTCGATCGGCACCACCTCCGGCTCCTCCGGGGTGGGAGCGGGTGCGAGCGCCTCGATCGGGACCACCTCGGCGTCGGCGTCGGGGGCGAGCGCCTCGATCGGCACCACCTCCGGCTCCTCCAGGATAGGGGCGGGCGCGAGCGATTCGATCGGCACGACTGGCGGCTCCGGCGGGGCGCCGCCCAGGGCATCGAGCCCGGCGGCGAGCGGCGCGAGCGCGCCGGCGAGGCCCGCAGTGCTGCGCGACGTGGCCGCGGCCGCGAGTGCATCGGCCGCCCTCCGGAGGAGGTCGCTGAACGCCGGGCCGGCCCGGGCCGCGCGGCCGGCCAGGAGCCCCTGGTCGAGCCGCCCAAGGAATTCGCCCGCCGCGGCGCGGAGCGGCGGACTCAGGGTGAGGCCCCGGAGCGTGAGCGCGAGCGCATGGAGCTGGAGGGCGCGGGCGGCGCCGCCGCTCCCCTCCTTCGCCTGGTGGGCGGCGTGGCGCAGCCGGTCGGCGAGGCTCACCAGCTCCACCGTGAAATCGGCGGCCGGGGGCGGAGGAGCCGGCGGTGTGCCGCGCTGGACGATCGGTTCCGGGTCCGCGGCGCCGAAGAGCGCCGCGATGGGCACCACGTCGGACTCGCTCTCGAACGACGCCTGGAGCAGCGCGGTGGCCTGGACGATCTCGGGTGAGTCCTGCTGAGGAATGCCCAGCTCGGCGATGTCCCGGGCCATGCTCCCGAGCGCCACCGCGGCGGCGCGAAAGGCCCGGCCGGCCGCGGGGGGCCAGGCGCCACCCCGGGCTCCGAACGCCGCCGTCAGATCGAGTACCTCGAGCAGCTCGGGCAACGGAGAGAGCCCGGGCAGCGCGCCGAGCCCGCGGAGGGGCTGGAGCCGCCGCATCAGCGGCCGGGCGCTGTTCGGCGCCGGCCGCCGCTCCACCTCCTCCGCCACCTGCTCCAGGGTCGCGCCGAGCGCGGCCGCCTCCCGCGCGACGTAGGCGCGGACGCCGGGCGTGAGCGCGGCGCCGCCCGGCCGGACCGGAGCGCGCGCCGCCCCCGCGCCGACCAGCCCGTCGAGCTCCTCGGCGAGCCGCTCGCAGTGCTGCGCGTCGGCATCGGACCACTCCCGCACGGTGCGGAGCAGGGCCTTGCAGGTGTCCAGCGCCAGGGCGGCGCGGTCGGCGATCAGCGGGGTCCAGGGCAGCGCACCGTCGCGGACGGCCTTGGCGAGGTTCTCGAGCGCGGCGGCGGCGGCGGCGTAACCCGGCGGTCCGCTGAGGAGCGCGGCGCCGCGGAGGATGCGGGCGGAGCGAACGAGCTCCTCGGGGTCGGGGGCGCCGGCGCCGGTGACCAGCAGCGACAGCCGCTCGAGGCATTCGCCCGCCTCGTGGGCGAAGAACTCATGGCGGCGGACGGGTGCGTTCATCGTGCCTCGGGCTGGGGCGGATATCGGTGATCGGCTATCGGCTATCCGCTACCCGCGGATATCGGATAGCCAATCGCCGATCGCCTTCGTCCCAAGTGTAGGGCGGCCCCGGTGAGCGGTCAACGCGCGGAGCGCGCGGCGTCCACCAGCTGCCGCATGGTCCGCACCGCCTCCAGCATGCCGGTCAGCACGGCCCGGCTCACGATGCTGTGGCCGATGTTGAGCTCTTCGATCTCGGGGATCGCCGCGACCGGCTGCACGTTCTGGTAGGTGAGCCCGTGGCCCGCGTGCACCGCGAGGCCGAGCTCCCGGGCCTGCCGCGCCACCCGGGCAAGCTGCTCCAGCGCCCCCGGTCCCTCGCGCCAGGTGTGGGCGTAGCGCCCGGTATGCAGCTCGACGGCCGGTACGCCGAGGCCGCGGGCGGCGTCCACGGCGGCGGGCTCGGGGTCAATGAAGAGTGAAACTTTGATTCCCGAGTCCTGAAGCCTGGCGATGGTGTCGCCGAGGCGCGGATCGCGGCCCGCGAGGTCGAGGCCGCCCTCGGTGGTCACCTCCTCACGCCGCTCGGGCACTATCGTCGCCTGGTAGGGCCGGAGCCGGCAGACCACCAGGACGACGTCGGACGCCAGGGCGAGCTCGGCGTTGAGCACGGTGCGGGTCGCGCGGGCGAGCGCCTCGAGATCCCGGTCGTTGATGTGGCGGCGATCCTCGCGCAGGTGCGCGGTGATGCCGTCGGCGCCGGCTTCCTCGCAGAGCCGCGCCGCCGCGGCGGGATCCGGCTCATCCGCCCGGCGCGCCTGGCGAAGGGTGGCGACGTGGTCCACGTTGACGTAGAGCCGCATGGGGTCTCGTTGCTCCGGGGGCGGACGTTGGGTTAGTTTCGCACCGGTGGCCGGTCCTGAAAAGAGAGGAGCCTTCGATGCGGCGTTCGGTAGTCGTGGCGGCAGCGCTCCTCGCGGCGTGCGGCGGCGGCGGCGGCGGGCAGGCGGTGGGGGCTTCGGCCTCCGCGATCCAGGCGGTGCAGGAGTTCATGGGAGCCGCCCGCGACAGCAACATGACCCGGATGGCGGCGCTCTGGGGCGCCTCGGGCGGCCCGGCCGGGCAAACCCGCAGTCCCAAGGATTGGGAGCGGCGACTGGTCGTCTTGCAGGCCTACCTCCGCGGCGACAGCGCGCGGGTCACCTCCGACGTCGGGGTCTCGGGCGACGCGAATCGGCGCCGGCTGGTGGTGTCGCTCTTCCGCGCGACCTGCGCCACGCCGATCCCGGTCGTCGCGATTCGCACCAGGTCCGGCAGCTGGATCGTCAACTCGGTGGATCTGAGCAGCGCCGGCAACCCGGCCCGGCCCTGCGAGCCGGGGTCCCGGCCGAATCGCGGCCCGTGGGAACCGGGGAGCGGCCGCCGGCGTTAGAATTCATTCGGTGAGCTCGAGCAGGATCCCGGCCGTGGAGCGGGGGTGCAGGAAGGCGATGCGGCGTCCGCCCGCTCCGGTTCGGGGTTGCTCGTCCACCAGCCGGTAGCCGGAGCGGCGGCAGGCCTCCAGGGCCAGGTCGAGGTCGGGGACGCGGTAGCAGATATGGTGGATGCCGGCGCCGCGCCGCTCGAGAAACCGGGCGATCGGGCCGGCCGGATCCCGCGGGGCGAGGAGCTCGATCTCGCTCTCCCCGAACCGGAGGGAGACGATGGCGGCGCCCTCGGCGAGCTCGGGCGGACCCGGTGCGAGGCCCAGCACGTCGCGGTAGAACGCGAGGGCGGCCTCGAGGTCCGGCACGGCGACGCCGACGTGCGCGATGCGGGGCTGGTCGGGCATGGGAACGAAGGTAACAGGAGCAGAGAATGAACATGACCGAGAACGGCAATATCACTCACGTCACCGACGCGAGCTTCAGCGGAGACGTGGAGCAGGGGCAGGGCCTCGTGCTGGTGGACTTCTGGGCCGAGTGGTGCAGTCCGTGCCGCGCCATCGCTCCGATTCTGGAGCAGCTGGCGACGGCGTACACCGGCCGGGTCAGGGTGACCAAGATGGACGTGGACGCCAACCAGCAGACCGCGATGCGATTCAACGTGCGGTCCATCCCGTCGGTCCTGTTCTTCAAGGACGGCAAGCACGTGGATACCGTGGTGGGGGCGACCCAGAAGCCCGCGCTCGAGGCGCGAATCCAGAAGCACCTCGCGGCGTGATGGCGTGCGCGGCGGCACGCTGTACGTCGTCGCCACGCCGCTCGGCCACCTCGGCGACCTGACCACCCGGGCAGCGGAGCTGCTCCGGAGCGTCCCCACGGTCGCCGCGGAGGACACCCGCCGCACCCGCATTCTGCTCGGCCACCTCGACGCCCACCCGCGTCTGATCTCCTACCACGCCCATTCGGCCCCGGGTGCCGCCGCCGCGATCCTCGAGGTCCTGCGGTCGGGCCAGGATCTTGCGCTGGTCACCGATGCGGGGACGCCGGGCGTGAGCGACCCGGGTGCCGCGCTGGTCGCTCTGGTGCGGGCGGCCGGATACGCGGTCGTCCCCCTCCCAGGCGCCTCGGCCGTGACCGCGGCGCTTTCCGCCGCGGGATTGCCGGCCGATCGGTATCTCTTTCTGGGATTCCTGCCGCGGAAGGGCGGGGAGCGGGCCCGGCTGCTGGAGCGGATCGGACGCGAGGAGTGGACCACCGTGCTGTTCGAAGCTCCGGGCCGGGTAGCTGATCTGCTGGCCGATCTCGCGGCCGCCTGCGGCGAGGGGCGGCGGGCGGTCGTCGCGCGCGAGCTGACCAAGATCCACGAGGAATTCCGAACCGGCACGCTGGGCGAGCTCGCCGCCGGGCTCGCCCGGGACGAGACCGCGCTCCGGGGGGAGTGCACAGTACTGGTCGAGGGGAATCCGAGCCCGCCGGATAACGAGCCGGCGACCCGGGCCCGGCCGGCGGCGGCACGGTTGCTCGCCGCGGGCATCTCCCGCAAGGAGGTCGCCGGCATGCTCACCGAGCTCTTCGGAGTGGGACGGAACGAGGCGTACCGGCTGGTGATGGAGATGGGGGAGAAATGACGTCCTTCCGCCTTTGCGTCATTGCGTCCGTCCTCCTCGCCGCGCCCGCCGCGGCGCAGGCGCCGCTCACCATCGGCCGGCTGCACTACGACGGAGGCGGCGACTGGTACGCCAATCCGTCCAGCCTGCCCAATCTCCTCCAGGCGATCGGTGCCGGGACCACGCTGCCGGTCGCCGCGCGCGAAAAGGTCGTCACGCTCACCGACGACGACCTTTGGCAGGTCCCGTACATCTATATGACAGGCCACGGCAACGTGCGCTGGAGCGACGCGGAGCTGGCGATCCTCCGCCGGTACCTCCAGCAGGGCGGATTCCTGCACGCCGATGACAACTACGGCATGGACGTCTCGATCCGGCGGGAGCTGGCGAGGCTCTTCCCGGACAAGCCGCTGGTGGAGGTCCCGCTCGACCATCCGATCTACCACCTGGTGTACGAGTTCCCGAAGGGGATTCCCAAGATTCACGAGCACGACGGGAAGCCGGCGCAGGGGTTCGGTATCTTTCTGAACGGCCGGCTCGCGGTGTACTACAGTTATCAGAGCGATCTCGGCGACGGCTGGGAAGACTTCGAGGTGCACCGGGACCCGCCGGAGAAACACGAGGCGGCGCTCAGGATGGGAGTCAATCTGTTCGTGTATGCCGTGGGGGGGGGCCAGTGACCGGGCGCCGGACCGAGCGGGCGCTGGCGCGCGCCGGAGGCCCGCTTCGGCGCAGGCTCGCCTGGGTGGGCGGGTTCGGCGCGATCGGCGGTCTCGCGCTGGTGCTCGCCACAGCGGCGTGGAGCGCGCGGGCCGGCCTGGTGCATTCGCCGGTCTGGGTGATCGCCGCGTGGGCGGTGGCACCGCTGGCCGCGCTCGCAGCGCTCGCCGCCGCGGCCCGCGCGGGGCTCAATCTGCGCTCCCACCCGCTGGCCGAGCGGCTGGAGCGCGGGCAGGCGTGGCGAGCGGGCGCGCTCCGTGGCGTGATCGAGCCGGCGGCGGACGGGACCAGCGACGGGCTCCTCGATGCCGCGGACGTCGCCGCGGCCCAGGACGTGGATGCGCGGGCCGCCGGCGTGCTGGGTCCCGAGTCGCGGCGCCTCGGCCGGCTGCTCCTTCTGGCGCTCGGCGCCGCCGGAGGCGGGCTGCTGCTGCTCGGCGCGGCGGGGGTGCGGCACGGGCCTGCGGCGCTCCTCTGGCAGCCCCGCCGCGCGTACGACATGGTGACGAGCCCGCTCCGGCTCGAGGCGTCCCGGCGGGTCGTGTCCGCCGGCGACTCGGTCACCCTGCTCATCTCGGCGCCGGGACGACTCGCCGTGACCCTGTGGACCCGGGCGCCGGGCACCACCTGGGAGCGGCGGGAAATCCTGCTCGACTCGCTGGGGAGCGCGGCCCCGGTCGCCGGGCCGCTCCAGGAATCGCTGTACGCCCACGTCACGCTGGGACGCCGGAGCTCGGACACCGTGATGGTCACGGTGCGGCGTCCGGCGTTCCTGGCCTCCCTCGCGCTCACGGTGCGCTATCCCGCCTACCTCGAGCTCGAGGACGAGCCGGTGGCCGCCGGTGGGGATACCCTGCTGCTGCCCGCCGGGAGCCGGATCCAGACGCGCGGCGAGGCGACCGTCCCGATCGCCGCGGCGCGCTGGGAGCTGGGAGGCGCCGCCACGGTGCTCGCGGTGGACGGGACGCGGTTCAGCGGCACCCTGACGCCGCGCCTCTCGGGGGCCTATCGGCTCACGGTGCGCACCGCCCTGGGCGAGGCGGTCGGTGGAGACGAGACGGTGCTGGCGGTGCGCCTGGTGCCCGACCTCGTGCCGGTGGTGGAGGTGCCGGTGCCCGCCGGCGATACCACAGCGCCCACGACGGGCCCGGTGGCCCTGGTGGTGGATGCGCGGGACGACCACGGGTTGAGCGACGCGGTCCTCGAGCGCCGGCTGGTGCGAGGCGGCACAACCCGGGCGCTTGCCGATCAGCCGCTCCCGCTCCTCGGCCGGTTTCCCGACCGCGCCATCCTCCCCGCGGCGATCGATCCCGCCGGGCTCGGTCTCCAGCCCGGCGATACCCTCCGGATCACCGCGCGGGTTACCGACAACAGCGCGGAGCGCCAGATCGGCCGATCTCGAGCGGTCGCGATCGCGATTCCCACCCGGGCCGAGCTCCGGACCGTGGAACAGGACCGCGCGACGGCGATCGCGCGGCAGCTCGACTCCCTGGTGGCGGCGAGCCGGAACGCGCAGCGCCAGAGCGAGGACCTGGGGCGGGCCGCCCAGCGCGGGGCGGACAGCGTGCTCGATTTCGACGCCGCGAAGAAGGCCGAGACGGTGGCCGAGCGCCAGGAGCAGCTCGTCAAGGAAGCCGAGCAGGTGCGCCAGGCAGTGGAGGAGCTGCGCCAGGCGGCGGAACGCGCCGGGATCAACGATTCGGCGTTTCAGCAACGGCTGCGCGAAGTGCAGGAGCAGCTGGACCGGGCGCTCACCCCGGAGCTCCGCCGCCGGCTCGCGGAGCTCCAGGAGGCGGTCAAGGCGCTCGACCGGGAACGGACCAAGGAAGCGATCCGCCGCCTGGGGGACCAGCAGCAGCAGCTTCGCGAGGCGCTGGAGCGAAGCCGGGAGCTCTTCAAGCGTGCCGCTCTCGAGGGCGAGCTCGCCGCGCTGGAGCAGGAGGCGAAGGAGCTGGCAGCGGAGCAGCAGAAGTGGAACCAGCAGGCAGCCTCGGCGGACAGCGCGCAGGCCTCGGCGGAAGAGAAGGCGCTGTCGCGCCGCGCCGACTCGGTGGCGGCGGGGCTCAACCGTGCCGGCAAGCAGCTCTCGGCCGAGGAGCGGCAGCAGGCGCTGGCGCGCTCGGCGGAGGAGGCGAAGGCGGCCGCTGCCGAGATGCGGGAGGGCGCCCAGGCCGCCGCGAAAGGGCAGCGGTCTCCCGCGCAGCGCGCCGGACAGCGCGCCTCCCAGCACATGAGCCAGGTGCAGCGCGAGGTGCAGGAGCAGCGCGAGGCGCAGCAGCGGGAGTGGCGGGAGGAAGTGGTCGCCGAGCTCGACCGGGCGCTGCTCGAAACCGGCCGGCTCGCCGAGCGCCAGCTCGCCGTGGCCGAGCAGTTCCGCCGCCCCGGCGGGACCGCGGCCGCGCGGAGCGCGCAGGGGCCGGTCGAGGAAGGGGTCCAGAAGCTGCTCGAGCAGGTCGCCGCCGCCTCCGGCAAGAACGCGCTGGTGTCGCCCCAGATCCTCGCCGCGCTCGCCGAAGCGCGGCGGGACATGCAGAAGGCGCGGGAAGCGGCCGCCAGCGCGTCGGGGAATCTGCGCGAGTCCGCCGAGAAGGCGGGCGACGCCGTGGACGCGCTCAACGTCGCCGCCTACGGCCTGCTCCGCTCCCGCGAGGACGTCTCCGGCGCGGGGAGCGGCTCCGGCTTCGCCGAAGCGATGGAGCGCATGACCAAGCTGGCCCAGCAGCAGGGGCAGCTGAGCCAGGACGCCGCCGGGCTGCTGCCCATGGCCGGCAGCGCGGCGATCCAGCAGCAGATGCAGGCGCTGGCGGCGCGGCAGCGGGCGCTGGCCCAGGAGCTGGAGCGGCTCCGGGCCCAGGGCCAGACCGACGCGAAGCAGCTGGGTGAAGAGGCGCAGGACCTGGCCAGAAGCCTGGCGCGCGGGCGGCTCGACCGGGAGACGGTGCAGCGGCAGGAGCGGTTATTCCGCCGGATGCTCGACGCCGGCCGCACCCTGCAGGGGAAGGAGGAGGACGAGCGCAAGGAGCGCCAGAGCGAGACCGCCAAGCCGGGGGAGATCCATCTGCCGGCCGCGCTCCGGGCCCAGCTCATGGGCAAGGACGGCGCGATCCGGCTGCCCACCTGGGAGCAGCTGCAGCGGCTCTCGCCGGAGGAGCGGCGGCTGGTGACCGAGTATTTCCGCCGGCTGGCCGGGGGGGAGCCGTGAGGCGGCTATCGGCTGGCGGCTATCGGCGATCGGCGATCGGCTATTGGCTATCCGCTATCGGCTTGATGCTTCCAACGGGAGCGCACGGGCGTCTCGCGGCGCAGGACGGCCCGGCGCGGGCGCAGGAGCTCGAACGCCGGGGTGAGTACCCCGCCGCGGCGGTGGCGTGGCGCGGCGTCCTCGCCGCGCGGCCGGGGGATTTCCCGGCGCTACTCGGCCTGGAGCGGTCGCTCACGCCGCTCGGCCGACTGGGTGAAATGGTCCCCGAGCTTCGCACCGTGCTCCGGCGCGATTCGTCCCCCGGCGTGTTAGGCGTCGCGATCCGGGTCTGGACCGCGGCCCGCCAGCCCGACAGCGCCCGCGCGGCGGCGGAGCGCTGGGCCCGGGCCGAGCCGGAGAGCGAAGCACCGTTCCAGGAGTGGGGAATGGCCGCCTTCGCCGCGCGCGACCGGACCAGCGCCAAGGCGGCGTACCTGCTGGGCCGCCAGCGGCTCGGCCGGCCCGACCTGCTCGCCGCGGAGCTGGGCCAGGTCGCGGCGGCCGACGGCGACTACGCGCTGGCGGCGCGGGAATGGACGGCCGCGGTGCGAAAGGTCCCGTCCTATCGCCAGGCGGCGATCTCGATCCTGAGCCAGGTGCCGGCGGCCGGCCGTCCGGCGCTGCTCCGCGAGCTGGGCCAGGCCGGCAATCCGGGGGGTGAGCGTCTCGCCGCGCTGCTCATGGCGCGATGGGGCGAGCCGGTCGCGGCGGTCAAGCGCCTGGCCGCCGCGCTGCCCTCGGACGATCGGGCGGCGTTCGAGGCGATCCAGGAGATGATCGAGACGCTTCGCGGGCCGGCCACGCCGGAGGTGCTCCGGGCCCGCGCGGTGGCCACCGAGCTCCTGGCCGACCGGAGCTCGGGCAACCAGCGGGTGTCGCTCCGGCTCGACGCCGCGCGCGCCTACGCCGATGCCGGCGACCAGGCCGCCGCCCGCCGGATGCTCGCCGGCCTCGCGGGCGACCCCGCCGCCACGCCGGCAATGGCCACCAGCGCGTCCTCGACGCTGGTCGGCGTGCTGGTGGATGAAGGCCACCTGGCGGAGGCGGATCGGCGGTTCACGGAGATCGGGCCGCAGCTGAGCGCGGACGATCGGGAGCGCCTGGCGCTCCGCCTCGCGGAGGGGTGGATCCGGAACGGACGCCTGGGCCGCGCCGACAGCCTCCTCGCGGCGGACAGCTCGGTGGACGCGCTGGCGGTGCGGGGGCGGATCGCCCTCTACCGGGGTGACCTCGGCACGGCGAGCGAGCTCCTCGCGGAAGCGGGGCCGTTCACCGGCGAGCGGGCCGACGCCACGGGGCGGATCGGCCTCCTGGGGCTGCTCCAGCTGGTCGACAGCGACTCGATGCCCGCGCTGGGCGAAGCGCTCTACAAGCTGGAGCGGCGGGACAGCGCCGCGGCGGCCGCCGCGCTGGAGAAGGTGGCCCAATCGGTCGGGCCCGAGCACGGCGGCGCGGAGCTGCTGCTCCTGGCGGGCCGGGTCCGGGCGGGGCTCGGCCAGGGCGCGGAAGCGGAGCGGCTTTACCGCGCCGCGGTCACCCAGGCGGTGCCCGCCGGCTCCGCGGCGGCGGAGCTCGCCCTGGCCGAGCTGCTCCTCCGCGAGGGGAAAAACGAGCCGGCCATCGCGGCGCTCGAGCACCTGCTGCTCACCTGGCCCACCAGCTCCGTGGTGCCGCAGGCGCGGCGGCTGCTCGACGTGGCGCGGGGGGCGGTGCCGTCGGCATGAAGCGGCGAGAGTTTGTGGGCGCGGTGGCACTAGGGAGCTGGGGAGCTAGGGAGCTAGGGGGCTGGGGGCTGGGGAGCTGGGGGTGGCGACGGGCTGCTTCGCTCCTGGTCCCCATGGACGACACCCAGAGCGACCACCTCAAGGCCTACGGCGTCACCTTCCGCGCGCTGGAGCGGGGGGCCAAAGCGGAGTGGCTGCTCAACTACCAGAGCGGCGCGTTCCTGCTCCCGGCCGACGCGGCGACCCAGCGCGATGCGACGCTGGCCGGGGTGACGGTGGCCCAGGTGGACGACAGCCGGATCGCGGAGATCCACGCCGAGATCGCCCAGGGCAACATGGAGGCGGTGCCGCTGGAGAAGCCGCCCAAGGTGGCGGTGTACGTGCCGCCCACGGCGGCGCCCTGGGACGACGCGGTGACGATGGCGCTGCAGTACGCCGGGATCGCCTTCGAAAAGGTGTGGGACGCCGAGGTCATGGCGGACGGGCTCCGGAAGTACGACTGGCTCCACCTGCACCACGAGGACTTCACCGGACAGTACTCGAAGTTCTACCTGACCTACGCCACGACCCCGTGGCTGGTGGACATGGTGGAGCAGAACCAGCGGATGGCGCGCCAGCTCGGATTCCCCAACGTCCCCGCGGAGAAGAAGGCGGTGGCGCGGACCATCGCGGGGTTCGTCGAGCGGGGCGGGTTCGTCTTCGCGATGTGCACCGCAACGGAGACGCTGGACCTGGCGCTCGCGAGCGACGGGGTGGACATCGCCGCGAGCTTCGCCGACGGCACCGCGATGGACCCCGACGCTGCCGGGAAGATGCACTGGGAGAAGGCGCTCGCGTTCCAGAACGCGCACCTCGAGCTCTCGCCGGCCATCGCGGTCTATTCCGACATTGACGGCCATCAGGTCAACGCCGCCGAGCGGCGCCAGCCGCTGGGCGCGTTCACGCTGTTCAACTTCAGCGCGAAGATCGATCCGGTGGCGACGATGCTGGTGCAGAATCACCGCCAGGTGATCCCCGACTTCTACGGGCTCACTACGAGTTTCATGAAGGAGACGCTCAAGCCCGGCGTCACGGTGCTCGCCGACGAACCGGGCGCCCCGTGGGTCAAGTACATCCACGGGGAGCGGGGCCAGGGCACCTGGACGTTCCTGGGCGGGCACGACCCGGAGGACGCGCAGCACCAGATCGGCGACGCGCCGACCGATCTCTCGACCCACCCGCACTCGCCGGGCTACCGACTGATTCTCAACAACGTGCTGTTTCCGGCGGCGAAGAAGAAGGAATTGAAGACCTGAGCTACGGTCGCGCGCTCCGGATCAACGACCGAACCGCCTCGATGACCCGGCCGTGGGCCCGAATGGTTTCGTGGTTGGCGCCGGGGACTTCGAGCACGGTGGCCTCCGGCCACCGGCCCGCGAGAGCCCGGGACTCTGGCAGCAGCGGATCGTCGCTGCCGGCCGCAATCAGCACCCGTATCGAATTGCCCGGTTTCACTGTGGGCGGGATGCTTAGAGCGCCCATCGCCTGCATGACGCCGATGAGCGAGCCGAGGTCGTTCTGGGCCATGCCCTGCGCGCTCGCGGCGGCGGCGACCGAATCGGGTATCCCCGGAAAGAGCCAGGCGATGAAGCTGGTCATGCCTTCGCCGCGTTGGAGCGCCTGAACCCACGGTTCGGTCCTCGCGGCGAAGCCAGCCGAGTCCGGGAAAAACGGCCCGGCCAGCAGGGTGACCGTGGCGACCCGGTTGGGATAGCGGACCGCGACGTTCGCGGCGATCGCCGCCCCCATCGAGTGACCAACCAGGTGAGCTCGGCGGATCTGGAGGTGGTCGAGGAGTGCGACCACGTCGTCCACCATGGCAAGGCCGTAGCGGGCCGGGGACGAAAACTTGGTGCTCTGGCCGAATCCGCGCTCATCGAGGACGATCACCCGGTGGGTGTCCGCGAGTGAATCGGCCAGGTCCTCCATCAGCTCGATCCGCTGGGTATAGCCGTGGAGCAGCAGCACGGGCTCCCCACGACCGATGTCCCGGTAGCGAAGGCGGACATCCTTTCGGGCGAAGAAATGGTCGGCGCCGGTCTCGAGCCTGGGGGCAACGGCGGTCGCCTGGGCAGCGGCCGGCGGAGCGGCTGGACCGAAGAGGGCCAGGGCCCCGATCGTCGCGGCGACTGAAACCCAGCGGGCGGTTGCGCCGAGCGCGAAAGCTCTCCGGTTCATGGGTGCGCCCTTTCGAGAGCTGCGGGAGAGGGGTTCCGGCTGGTTCCCGGCAACTGTAGGGCCGAAATCTGTGGGCGGCAAGCGGGCTCCCTCACGGGGCGACGCGGTAACCAGTCCGCCGCTCGACAAGGCGGAACAAGTTGGAAAGGCACCGGGGGTCGTTTTAGGGCGGTTTCGAGGATTATGCCGTCCAGGCCCTATGGCTTGGACGACATAAAATGGAAGGGGTGCCCCAACGAGACCTGGTGTAGTGCCCGTCCAACTATCCGGACCTAACTTGCCGAGCTGAGATGGCTACCACATGGGCGTCGGCAAACCTCCTCGGACCGAAGGCGGGACGCGAGCTGTTCTGACCCGGTGCCGCGCTTTTTTGCCTATATGGTTCCGCCGAGCGTAGCTTACTGTGTGGTGTCTGGCCCCAAGGAGAGGGAATGCCGGTCACCGCCAAACTGTCCCGGGCGTTCTACGAGCGGCTCGGGGACGAGATCGCCAACGAACTCGTGGACTGGTTGGCGATGGATGTTCATTGATTCAAACGAATCGCCTTCCTCGCCTTCGGCTCGGGTGGCGATGGATGTTCATTGATTCAAACGAATCGCCTTCCTCGCCTTCGGCTCGGATGAACGCCGTGGACCTGACCTACCGGACCGACCTGCGAGAGCTCAACGACCTCAACTTCGCCCG
>DASYRI010000181.1:0-1600 GCA_036004545.1 Gemmatimonadales bacterium | reverse complement strand
AAGAGCCGGAGCGGAGTGGGAGCGGAGGGCAGGGCGAAGGCCTTCCCCGCCTCCTCCAGGACCGGGTGAACGGCTTCGGGCGCCGGCTGCAGGGACATCCATCGCTGCCACTCCGGAACCCCTCGCCGGATCGGTGGCTCCTCCCGTCCTGTTCCCGGGATCCGCTCCTGGCGAACGGCGAGATGGAAGGCGTGGACCACGATCTGAGTCTTGGCCATGGCGAGGTGCGACGCTCGGACGCAGTCCTCGATCCGGCCGAGCTCCTCCCGGGACACCTCGCCGTCCAGTTGCTTGCGGAGATCGGGAAGGCGCAGCCAGGACCTCACCGAGTCGGCCGCTCCGCCTCGGACCGACCGGGCGAGGCCGACGAAGGTCTTGCCGACGTTGGGGCGCATGGCGGACCAGGCTGCGGTGAAGAAGACCGGATGGGCCGCTACGGCATCGAGGGCCGGATCGATCCACCCCGTACGGAGCGTCTGGCGGATGTCCTCGCGCACCGCTCCGATGATCGGCGCGTGGTTCGCGGATTCCGCCGGCGCGCGTGATGTGCCCTCGCCGTCCTGCGAGTACACGTGGGGGCGGTACGCCGTCATGTCACCTCGTCGTGGACAAGGGCGCCGGAACCGGCTCGTGCAAGCACCGAGGGTAGCAGCCGGCGGCCATTCGTCCACTGGTCACGCGCAATGGGCAGGAGATGCGGCCGGTGTCAGCACCGGGCGATACACTCGGACACGAGAGGGAGGTCCGGCATGGAACGACTGCCAGTCCCTCTCCCCCTCGATGGCGGCAGGCGCGGCCCGCCCGGGCAGTCACTCGGGAATCTCGGGCGGCGGCGCAGGCTCGAAGCCGGCCAGGTCCTGCTGCCCGAGGGCCAACCGCCTCCGGCCATCTACCTGCTGGAAGCGGGGGCGCTCTCCCTCGCCGTCACCCGACCCTCGGGACATCGAATCGTGCTGGGCGTCCTCGGACCAGGAGACCTGTTCGGCGAGCAGGCCCTCCTCGACCGCACCGGTGCGAACTGGGGGGACAAAGGGGTGGGTCCGCTTCTTCCGGAGTGCCGGGCCATGATGGCGAGCCGGGTGCTCGGCTTGAACCGGCGGGACGTGGCGGATGCCTCGAGCCGCGACGCGGAGCTGGCATCGTGGCTGGCCGCGTCGCTCGCCAGACGCGTGAGCGACCTCCACCGGTCACTGGCGCGGGCACTGTCGCTTCGGCTTCCGGAGCGAACGCTGGACCTGCTGGTTTCGCTCTCCCGCAACTGGAGTCGGTCATCGGGGCCCGGCGCGGGCATCGAGGTTCCCCTCACGCAAGAGGACCTGGCGGCCATGCTGGGCGCGACCCGGGAGAGCGTGAACCGGGTGGTCCGTAGGCTGGAGCGGACCGGCGCGATCAGCCGCTCGGGGCGTTCCTACGTGGTGCTTCCCGACGGCTCGGATAGGGCGAACTGATCGCCCTGACCGGAGCGAACCACCCGCCCCTCCCGCTCCAGTTTGAGCAGATGCGCCAGCACCGATCGGGACGCCGCCGGGTACAGCTCCTTCGGGTACCCCGCGTAGATCTCCGGAACAAGGTCCTGGGGGGTACGCGGATTCCTGTGCAA
>DASYRI010000180.1:0-36872 GCA_036004545.1 Gemmatimonadales bacterium | reverse complement strand
GAATGTTCACGTGAACCTCCTCGACGTCCCACCGGTGGCCCGCCCGGGTCCGCGGCGGTGGGCTATGGACTATGGTAGTGGCTGTCCCCTGGTACAAGGCGACGGTCTAAAGTTACCCAAACGCAAGCGGGCCGCTACCTTTCGAAGCGTGACCGTCTCCGCCCCGCCCGGCCGGCTCGATTTCGGCGACCAGCGCGTCCTGGATGCCGCCGTTTCGGCCATGTCTCGAGGCCTGCGGGGCTCGGAGATCCTGCGCATCGCCGCCGAGATCCGGGTCCAGCTGGCGGCCGGCCGGCCGATCTGCAATCTCACGGTCGGAGATTTCGATCCGCGCCAGTTTCCCATCCCCTCGTCGCTCGCCGTCCTGGTGGCGCGGGCGCTCGAGGCCGGGGAAACCAACTACCCCCCGTCCGACGGCCTCCTCCCGCTCCGGGAGGCGGTGATCGAGTACATCGGGCGGGAGCACGGAGTCACCTACCCGCTCGCGTCGGTGGTGATCACCTCGGGGGGCCGGCCGGCGATTTACGCCGTCTTCCGCTGCCTGGTGGATCCGGGGGACACGATCGTGAGCCCGGTCCCCAACTGGAACACCGACTATTACGCCACCCTGGTGGGGGCGCGCCTGGTCGCGGTGCCGACCAGTCCGGCGCACGGTTTCCAGCCGAGAGTGGCGGACCTAGCCCCGCACCTCGAGTCGGCCACCCTCCTCTGTCTCTGCTCCCCGGGGAATCCGACCGGCACGATCCTGCCGCCCGAGGAGCTCCGCGCGATTCTCGAGGCGGTGGTCGCCGAGAACACCGGGCGCGCGGGCACCGGCCGGCGGCCCCTCTTCGTGCTGCACGATCTCATGTACGGCGCTCTGGTGTTCGGCGGCGCGGCCCACGCTCATCCGCTGGCCGTGGCGCCCGATGCCGCCCCCTGGGTCGTCATGGTGGACGGGATCTCAAAGGCGTTCGCGGGCACCGGGCTCCGGGTCGGCTGGGCGGCGGGGCCGCCTGCGGTCATCGCCCGCCTGCGCGACTTCATCGGGCACGTCGGCGCTTGGGCCCCGCGCCCGGAGCAGGTAGCCACCGCCGCGTTCCTGGGCGACGCGCCGGCCATCGCCGCCTTCCGGGAGCGGATGGAAGCCGGGCTCACGGCGCGCCTCGACACGCTGGTCACCGGCCTCACGGCGCTCAAGGCCGCCGGCCATCCGGTGGACTTCGTGCGACCCCAGGGGGCCATGTATCTCTCGCTCAGGCTCGACCTGGTGGGCCGCGCGGTGGACGGAACCAGGCTGACGGACAACGAGAGCATCCGCCGCCTGCTGCTCGACCGCGCCGGCCTGGCGGTGGTACCGTTTCAGGCCTTCGGCGTGAGCGAGGAGAGCGGCTGGTTCCGGCTCTCGGCCGGGGCGGTGTCGGTGGAGGACATCGAGCAGGGGTTGGAGCGGCTGGGGAAGTTGCTCCAGGAAGTGGCGAGCTCCAGGAGGTAGCGAGCAGGAGGTAGCGAGGAGGGGGGCGGCTCTTCTCGCTCCTCGCTACCTACTATGTCCTGTCCGCGTATCCATCCGGATTCATCAGCTGCCATCTCCAGCTGTCCGCGCAGATCTCGTCGAGACTGCGGGTCGCGCACCAGCCCAGCTCATCCCGGGCCCGGGTGGGGTCGGCCCACGATTCGGCCACGTCGCCGGCGCGGCGGGGCCCGATCCGGTAGGGTATCGCCCGCCCGATCGCCCGCTCGAAGGCGTGCACTATCTCGAGCACCGAGTAGCCCGTGCCGGTGCCGAGATTCCAGGCGGCGAGCCCGGGATGGGTGCCCAGCTTGTTCAGCGCGAGGAGGTGGCCCACCGCCAGGTCGGTGACGTGGATGTAATCGCGGACCCCGGTGCCGTCCCGGGTAGGATAGTCGCTGCCGTGGATCGGGAGCGCCGGGATCTTTCCCACCGCCACCTGAGTGATGAAGGGGACCAGGTTGTTGGGGATGCCGTTCGGGTCCTCGCCGATCCGGGCGCTCGGGTCCGCCCCCACCGGGTTGAAGTAGCGCAGGACCGCCACGTCCCACGATGGATCGGCGCGGTGGACGTCGGCCAGGATCCGCTCGATGGTGAGCTTGGTCATCCCGTAGGGGTTGACCGCGCTGAGGGGAGAGTCCTCGGGGATCGGCACCGAGGTCGGGTCGCCGTACACGGTGCAGGAGGAGCTGAAGACCAGGGTCTTGACGCCGTGGCGCGCCATGGTCTCCAGCAGCACCAGCGTGCCGCCGACGTTGTTGTCCCAGTACAGCAGCGGCTTTTCGACCGACTCACCCACGGCCTTGAGCCCGGCGAAGTGCAGGACCGATTCGATCCTGCCGCTCCGGAAGATGCCCTCCATCGCGCCTGCGTCGCGAAGGTCGGCGCGGTGGAACACCAGGTCCCCGCCGGCCAGCTCGCGGACCCGCCGCAGCGCTTCTTCATGGCTGTTGCAGAGGTTGTCCACCACGATGACGTCATGCCTGGCCCGGAGCAGCTCGAGGCAGGTGTGGCTCCCGATGTAGCCGGCGCCGCCGGTGACGAGAATGGCCATCGTCAGCGCTCCGGCCCCGGCCGGCCTCTCAGGCCCGCGAGGAGCGCCGCCGCCCCGTGGAGCCGGACGGGGATCGGGGTGGCGGCGAACCGAGGCGCAAGGATCGGGAGTCGGTGGCGCGACGGCATCACTCGCATGAATGCCTCGGCGGTTGGGGCCAGAGGGCCAGCCGTCGACCAACCCGCACAGCTCCACTTCGTAAGTCTATGCGCCGCGTAGGAATCGAACCTACAACCTAGTGATTAAGAGTCACTTGCTCTGCCAATTGAGCTAGCGGCGCTGGCGAGGCTCCCCCAGTCCGATGGACCGGCAGCCCGGCGGTACCATCGTGGTCCCGACCTCTCTCCGGATGGCCCCAACGGGAATCGAACCCGTGTTCCCACCTTGAAAGAGTGGTGTCCTGACCGTTAGACGATGGGGCCCGGCTCGGGGCATGTCATAGCGCTAACGGGATTCGAACCCGTGTTCCAGCCTTGAGAGGGCTGTGTCCTGGGCCCCTAGACGATAGCGCCATTTCTGCGAGGAGGTAGGAGGTTGCGAGTAGGGAGAAGGGCCGCCCCGCACCCCCTACTCGCTACTCGCTACCTCCTCCTCCCTCAGAAACAGGCCCGGCAGGAATCGAACCTGCAACCCCCGGTTTTGGAGACCGGTGCTCTACCAATTGAGCTACGGACCTCTGGCATCCTGCTCCCCGGCGTGGCCGCGCGCCGACACCCGTCGACTCACGGCGTTCCGCCCACTGCCAGGGTGGCTGACGGGACTTGAACCCGCAACCTCCGGAGCCACAGTCCGGCGCTCTAACCGATTGAGCTACAACCACCGCGCGGTTGGTCGTCCCCGCCGTTCTGCAAGCCGTCCATCTTAGTGTGGCAACGGCGTGCAGGTCAAGACGCGGCAGCGCGTTTCGACCGGCCAACCCCCATTCGCCGCGCAACTTACCCGTTCGCGCGCCGTTCGGATGATCCCTCGACGATGGACGGGGGATTCGGCGGGGGTCTTCCCCGCTCGAAGTCCCGGCTCGCATTTGATTCAGGTCGAGTTCAACAACCTGCTCCACTGCAAAGATTTAGCGCTCACCCTCTTGCTCGATGACCCCTCGATCTCTGGTGGATGCCGTGTGCAACGCGGCGAGCCCAACGCATCTCCTTGCCGACCCCCGAACCGGAGAACCCGATGTCCCGCGCGCCGCTGGCCCTGCTCCTGCTCGCCGCTCCGCTCTCGTCGCTCGGCGCCCAGGGATGGATTGACATCGAACGACCCGCCGTGCCGATCCGGGGACCCGCAATGCTGGTCCGGGTCGGATCGAGCGTGCGCGCGACGGTGGACGGCCGGGTGGCGCGCTTCGAGGTAGAGGAGCGCTTCCGGAACGCCGGGCCGGTCATCGCCGAGGGCACCTATCTCTATCCGCTCCCCGGCGAGGCGGTGTTCACCGAGTTCTCCCTGTTCCAGGGCGAGAAGGAGCTCAAGGGGGAGATGATGAGCGCCGAGCAGGCCCGGACGATCTACGAGGGGATCGTCCGCAAGCTCCGGGATCCGGCGCTGCTCACGCTGGTCGGCCACGGACTGATTCGAGCGCAGGTGTTCCCGGTGCAGCCGGGCGAGACCCGGACCGTTACCCTGCGCTTCACCCAGCTCCTCGCCCGCGAGGGTGACGCGCTGCGTCTCAAGTACGCCGCCGGCGATCGGGGCGACGCGCCGGTCACCATGCGCCTGGAGATCCGCCGCGAGGCGGAATTCGCCACGGCGTACTCACCGACCCACCAGATCACCGACGAGCGCCGGGACGGCACCCTTCGCCTCACCGTCGCCGAGCCGGTGCGCGGCGACGTGGAGGTGGTGCTCCCGTTCCGCCGCGGCCTGGTGGGCGGCACGGTGCTGACCCACGCCGAGCCGGGCGATGCCGGCTTCGCGCTCCTCTTTCTGGCGCCGCCCGCGTCCGAAGACACGCCCGTGGTGGGCCGCGATCTGACCATGGTGGTGGACGTTTCGGGGTCGATGAGCGGCGAGAAGATGGACCAGGCCCGGGCCGCGCTCCGCCAGGCGCTGAGCTCGCTCGGGGCCCGCGACCGGTTCCGGCTGATCGCTTTCAGCAACGCAGTGCGTGAATTCCGCGAGGGATTCACGCCGGCTACCCGTGAGGCGCTGACCGACGCACGGCGGTTCGTGGACGACCTGAATGCCAACGGCGGCACCAACCTCGCCGGCGCGGTCCAGGCTGCGCTCGCCGAGCGGCCGGACGCCGAGCGGCTGGCGCTGGTGCTGCTGCTCACCGACGGCATCCCCTCGGTCGGGGAGCAGGCGCCGGACCGGATCGCGGCCGAGGCGGCGGGGCGGATCGGCCGGGCCCGGATCTTCACCGTGGGTGTCGGCAGCGACGTGAACACCTACCTGCTCGACCGGCTCGCGGTCGAAGGCCGCGGAAGCGCCACCTACGTGCCACCGGGCGCGGACGTCGGGGACGCGGTGGGCGGCGTCATGAGCAAGCTCGCCCGGCCCGCGCTGGTGGATCTCCGGATCGTGGATTCGCCGGTTCGCTTCGAGGAGCAGGCCCCGGCGGCGCTTCCCGATCTCTTCTACGGGGAGGAGCTGGTGGTGCTGGCGCGCTACCGCGGCGAAGGGAGCGGCCCGGTTGTGATCGAGGGCACCAGGAACGGGCGGCGCGAGCGGTTCACCATCGCGGCGCAGTTCTCCCGCCTGGAGCGGGACCACGACTACATCCCGGTGCTCTGGGCCTCGCGCCGGATCGGCGAGCTCACCCGGCAGATCCGTCTGGAGGGCTCGAGCCCCACGCTCACCGCGCAGGTGCGCGACCTCGGCCTCCGCTACGGGATCATCACCGAGTACACCTCGTACCTGGTGCAGGAGCCCGGCGTGGTGGCCGCCAACGCGCCGATGCCCATGCCGAGCGGCGCGGCGGGCGCGCGGGAGATGACCGGCGATGCCGCCTTCAAGGCCGCGAGGGCCAGCTCCCTCAATTTGAGGGGCTCCACGCTGGCGGCCGCGGACCAGGCGGCGTCCATGCGGCTCGAAGAGATCGTGGTGAGCGGGGTCAACGGGCGCGACCGGAGCTCCTACGGGACCAAGGACGTGCGCCGCGCGGGCGGCCGGCTCTTCGCCCAACGGGACGGCGTCTGGACGGACGTGGCGCACCGGGATAGCCTCAAGGTCACCACCATCGCGCCGTTCAGCAACGCCTACTTCGCCGTGGTCCGGGCGCGCCCGGCGCTCCGGGCGGCGCTCGGCATCGGCACGCCGGTGGTCGTGGCGGGGCGCCGGGCCAGCCTCAAGGTGGCGGAGGGCGGGCTATCGGAGTGGACCGCCGGCGCGCTTGAGCGATTCCTTCAGGAGTTCGACGGCCGATGACCGGTGGGATCGCGGACCTCTTCGCTCAGTATCACGGGTCGCTCGTACGCATGCTCTACCGGCGGACGGGCGACTCGGACCGCGCGGAGGACATCGCGCAGGAGGTCTTCGCGCGGGCGGTCGCGGCGCCACCCCGCAATCCCCGCCCGTGGCTCTTTGCGGTGGCGCTCAACCTGGTGCGGGAGGAAGGCCGGAAAGCCACTCGGCGGGGGCGGCGCCTGGTGCTCTACAAGGCGGAGCAGCCGGAGTCGTCCCCCGCGGCCGACCAGGAGATGGACCGGCGCGAGCGCATCGGCCTGGTCCGCGCCGCGCTCGACACCCTCAACGAGCGGGACCGCGAAGCGCTCCTGCTCAAGGCCGAAGGATTCAACTACGACGAAATCGCGGCCACCCTGGGCCTCGCGCGCGGCGCGATCGGCACGACCCTCTGCCGCGCGCGGCGCCGGCTGGTCCTGGCCTACCGGGCCGGAGCCGGGAAGGATACAGAGCATGTCGCATCTTGAAGACGGGGTTCTCCACGCCCTGCTCGACGGGGAAATCCCCTCGCCCGAGCTCGCGCCGATCCAGGCCCACCTGGAAACGTGCGCCGAGTGTCGCGCGCGGCTGGAGGAGGAGCGGGCGATTCGCGGGGAGGCGGACGGGCTGGTCGGCGCCCTCGAGGTCCCGCCGGCATCGGAAGGGCCCGGCCCGGGAGCCGGCGCGCGACGGCTGCGCGCCAAGCCACCACGCTTTCGCGCCCGGGACCTGGCCTGGGCGGCGACCATCGTCGTAGCGGCGGGCCTGGGCTACGCCGCGCGCGGCGTTCGGCCGGCTCTGAACCCGAACCGCTTCGCCGCGAGCGACGACGCCGCCGCGCGGCAGACGCGGCGCGACGCGGCGACGACCGCACCGGCGGAATCAGCGGTGACGCCGGCGCGGCGCGATTCGCCGACGCCCGCACCGGCGGAAGCGGTGGTGCCGGCGGCGGTGCTTTCCTCGCCCGCGCCGGAAAAGGACAGGCAGACCGCGGCTCCAGGGCAGAAGCTGGCCGACCGGGCCGCGACGCGGAAGGATTCGACGGCTGATGGCCGAGTGACCGGGGGGGACGCGAGCCCGGCCCGACGGGAGGCCGCGGCGGCCCGCACCGAGGAGCGCGCCGCCGACGTGGTGCAACGGACCCCTCCCAAGGGGGCGAACGAGCTCCTGCAGCCGAACCCGGCGTCGGCGGCCCGGCCAGGGGTGGTCGCCCCGGCGGCGCCCGCCGGCGCAGCCGCCGGCCAGATCCGGCTTCGCGGCGCAAGGCAGCTGGACACCTCGTCGTTGCGGCTCGAAGAGCTGGTCGTCACCGGCGTCCCCGAACGTGCGGCGCGGCGCAGTTTACCGTTCGCCGTCGGTGCCATGGCCAAGGCGAACGACTCGGTCCCCCTGGTCCTCAGCTTCCCGGACGCGATCGCCCGCCTGGGCGGCACGCTCCGGCTCATCGAGGGGCTGGTACCGCTCCGGGTCGAGGCGCTGGGCGCCCGGGTGCGGGTCATCTATGTCATCGCCGGCGGCGGCGAGCTCGCGCTGGAGCAATGGCGGAGCGATACCGGGCTGAGCTGGAAGCTGAGCGCGCCCCCGGGATTCCCCGCGGATTCGCTGCAGCGGCTCACGGCGCGAGTGCGGGAGTAGAAGGCCGCCGCTATTTTTCCGGCATGCCCTTCCGGCGCTATGCCTGGGGAGTTCTCGGCGTCAATCTCTTCGTCATTCAGTGGGGTGCCCTGGTCCGCGCCACCGGAAGCGGGGCGGGCTGCGGCCGGCACTGGCCGCTCTGCAACGGCGAGGTGATCCCGCAGAGCCCCGCCACCGCCACCCTGATCGAGTTCACCCACCGGACCACCAGCGGTGCCGCGCTCCTGCTGGTGCTGGGGCTCTTCTGGTGGTCCCGGCGCGAATTCGCCCCGGGGCATCCCGCCCGGCGGGCCGCGGCGTGGTCGCTGGGATTCATCGCGACCGAAGCGCTGGTCGGCGCGGGTCTGGTGCTGTTCAGCCTCGTCGGCGAAAACGCCTCACCCGCGCGCGCGGCTTATCTCGCCTTCCACCTGCTCAACACCTTCCTGCTCCTGGGATCGCTTGCGCTCACCGCGCACCGGTCGGCGAGCCCCGCATCCTGGCAGCAGCCGGCGACGGGGCCGGCACCCTGGCATCTCGGAGCCGGACTCGGGCTGGTGCTGGTGCTCGGAATGAGCGGCGCCGTGGCCGCGCTGGGTGGCACCCTCTACCCGGTCAGCTCCCTCGCCACCGGCCTCCGCGCCGACGCCTCTCCCACCGCGGACCTGCTGATCCGGCTCCGGGTACTGCACCCGGTGCTCGCCGTGCCGGCGGGAGCCTATCTGAGCGCGATGGTGTGGCGGGTGGTCCGAGCGCGGCCAGCGAGCGGGGAGGGTCCCTGGGCGCGGGCGGTGACCAGGCTGGTGCTGCTGCAGCTCGGGGTGGGGCTCACCAACCTGCTGCTCCACGCGCCGACCGCGTTGCAGCTCGCCCATCTGCTGGTGGCGGATCTGCTCTGGATCGCGATGGTGCTGTTCACGGTGCATGCGCTCGCGGCATTGCCGGCCGAGCGACGGCCGGAATCCGCGGACCTCACGCCGAGCAGCGCCGCGTAGCAGCGGGACCGCGGCTCAGGAGGCTGCGGCGGGAATCACCCGGTGCTGCCAGCGCCACATCATCTTCAGGAACGAGCCCGCGATCCCGGGATCGTAGATCGGGCCGGCCCCGGCTTCGATCTGGGCGAGGGCGGCCTCGGGAGTGTAGGCGGGCCGGTAGCTGCGCTCGGCCCGCAGCGCACCGTAGGCGCTGCAGACCGCGATGAGGCGGCTGATGTAGTGGAGATCCTTGTGAAACCGGCGCGCGGGGTACCCCTGCCCGTCGTGGCGGAGGTGGTGCTCGTAGGCCACCGTCGCCGCGAGCTCGAACCGGGACGAGCCGGCGAGCAGCAGTTTGGCACCCTCCGCGGGATGCCGGGCGACGTCGGCCTTGCCCTGCGCCGTCAGCGCCGGCGTCCGAAACACCTCGACCGGCACCCGGCTCATCCCGATGTCGTGCAGCAGCGCCGCACGCCCCAGGCCCCGGATGTCGCCGCCGGTAAGCCCCAGCCACTCGCCGAAGCTCATCGCAAGCACCGCGGTATTCACCGAGTGCCGGGTGAGGTGGTCGCTCTGGGAGCGGAGTTCCACCAGCGGGATCAGGAGCTCACCCTCGGAGTGGAGCGCCAGCGCGAGCGCCCGCACCACGCCCTCAAGGTCGTCCACCGGGGGCGCTTCCCCGCCCGCCACCCGGTCCCACACGAACTGGACGGCCTCCACCTCTTCGCCCAGCGCGTACGGCTCGCTCCCGGTGCGGGACGGGTCCACCGGCTCCGGCTCCCGGACGGTGGCGGTCCCAGCCGCCTCCTGAACCGCGACGTCTCCCGCCTCGATCCCCGGCCAACGCGCCGGTTCCCCGCCCTGGCCGTCGCCCACCAGCCGGTCGTGCAGTGAGGCGAGGAAGTCCTCGATCGCTCCCTGGGTGACGGCGGAGGAGAATTCCAGCCGGCGCACGCCCGCAGCACCGAGCCGGTGTCCCCAGCTCCACTCCTTGAGCGCGTGCACCGGGAGGGTGCGATAGACAACCGTGTCCTCGAGGAAGGTGAAGGTGGGACGATGGTCGGACTCGAAGAGCTCTTCCAGCGCGCGCAGGACCCGGGCGCTGGAATCCCTGCGCGACTGGTGGCCGGGCCCGTAGAGGGCGTGCGCCGCCATCGCGCGGCCGAATTCGCGGAGCCAGCTCTCGGCATGCTTCATTCCGCCGGAGGCTCCACGCCGAACAGCTGGAGGACCGAAGGCGTCGCCACCGCCTGGCGGATGTCCGGGTCGCGATGCCGCTCGGCCCGGCCGAGAAGCTTGCCGGTGCGGGGATGCCAGTGCCAGTGCCGGGCGAGGGCCGAAAGCGCCGCCAGCGACTCCCTGGACTTGGGCGCCACCCGGAGGCCGAAGAACGGCACCGGCCACGCCGCCAGCTTGAGGAGGAGATCCAGGACCGCGGGCTCCTCCACCAGCGGTCCGACCGCGCGGATAGCGGTGGTCCGGAGCCCCGGATCGATGCGTCCCTCGAGGAGACCGCGCAGCAACAGCGGCGCGGCGGCGGGCGGACAGTTCTCCGCGGCCGCCATCACCGCCACCCGAACGGCCGAATCATCCGGGTCGGTCAGGCCCTGCACGATGCCGCGGGGGCGGGCCGCGGGATGCAGGAGGAGGAGGCGGAGCCCCTCGATTCGCACCCGGATGTCCTCGTGCTGCGCGAAGTGGCTGGCCACCGCCTCGGCCGGCGGGTCGGGCAGCAGCTGCATCAGGCGGAGCAGGTTGCGCTGGACATACCACGGAGCGCCATCGAGCCGGGAAAGCGCGTGGGGCGTCACCGCGTTGCCGAACCGGGCCACGAGCTCCAGAAGCCGGCGCCGCACGCTGCGATCCTCGGCTTGCACGAGGGCATCGAGGAGCATCGGAATCGTGGCCACGCCGACTTCGGGCGCGAGCCGCTCGAGGGTCTCCATGTCCACCGGCCGCGAGGCGAGGAGCGCGATCACGGCATCCGGCGTCGCCACCAGCGGGCGCACCTGGGTGGCCATCGGATCCTCCGGCGGCGACTCGTCCAGGAGGCGGAGCAGCGGGCGGACCCGCCCCCGCGCCACGAGGGTGCGGACGGCGCGGCGGCCCGGAGTGGCGATCTCCCCCATGTCGAGCTGCATGGTGAGGACCCGGAGGGGATCGCTGCGGTACGCCTCGGTCGGATCGAGGTCGGGCACCAGCGGCTCGGGGAGATCCCCGAGCGGCTCGAGATCCGCCGGTGCCTCCTGGTCGCTTACGGCGGGCTCGGTCCACCCCTGGATCAACTCCCGAAGGGCACCCTGCAGCTGCGCCTCCGCCAGCCGCCGGGATACGCTGGGGCCGGTTTCGGCATGGGTGGCGAGCTTGCCGAGGAGCCGGATCAGGGCCGGCGAGAGGGAGCGGCCTTCCACCCGGCCCGCCGCACGGAGCAGATCGAGCGCGAGCGGCGCGGCGGTGACGTCGGTGAGGTCGAGCGCGAGCCGGGAGTTGAGGCGCGCGCCGCTCTGCGCGCGGATCAACCTTTCCAGCGTGGCCGGGCGGAGCTCGCCCAGGAGCCGGCTGACCTGGCGCCGGAGGGATGCCGCCTGCGGCGCTGGGCGGTCCCGGCAGGCGGCGGCCGCCTGGTGAAGGTGGCCGGCGATCTCCGCGTCGCGCTCGTCGCTCACGGGCAACGCGTCGAACTCGCGCGCCAGCTCCCTTCCATCGCTCGAGAGGGTCGTCCCGACTCCGCTTCCACCGGGACCGAGCAGGGCTCGCGCCAGACCGGACCAGATGGCGGAGATCGGATCGGGAGGCTCGTCACCCCCCTGCCCTCCATCGAGCGCGAGGCGATCGAAGCTGAGCGGCTCGATCTCGAGGTGAGGGGCTGCGAAATCGCCCAGGGAGGGTTCTTCGGGACCGAGCACCCGCACCAGCGCCGTGAGCTCGAGCCGGGTGATACCCCGAGCCACCCGGATCCCGCCGACGTTTCGCCGGAAGAGACGGGCCGCGAACTCGCGCAGCTGCGGATGCTCCGGATCGCTCGCCGCGTCACCCACGAAGAGCTGGGTCGGGCCAACCGCGAAGAGGACGGCCGGCGCATCGGCCAGCAGCGGCTCGGACCGCTGGAGCACTTGATCCAGGGCCCGGTCTAGGGTCGGATGACCGCCGGGATACATCTGGGCGCGGGGAAACGCCGACGCGAGCGCCATCAGGAAATCGACATACCCCCGCTCCAGCGCCGGCAGCTGCGCAGTACTCACGTCGGCACGCTCCCGGCGATTGCGGTGGGTCATCGTGAGACGGGTGCCCGGGGCATTACCAGAACTGGTCCCGGTGCAAGCACCGGGACGATCGAGAACCTGGCTCCGTCGAACCAAAAGACCGCATTCTGGAAGAATCGAGCCGCGAGCCGGGCCTCCTCGAAGGGCCCCGGAACCGCCCACCCCGGTTCGAGATGGGGGCCACCGGGCGCGCCGCCGTCGGCCCGAATCGCCTCCGGGTGTTGCTCGCGCACCACGCCGGCCAGAACAGCGCTGAGGCGCCGATTCGCATGGGCCTCAAGGACCTGGCCCATCGGGTTGCAGGCGGTAACGACGGCGAACGGCCCCCGAAGGCCCGGGCCTCGGAGCACCCTGCAGGTGTGTTCGGTAATGGGATCGCGCAGATCCACGGTCAGGCCGGCATCCGGGAATTGGAGGACAGTGTCGGGGTACCGCCCCCACGGGTCGTGCACGGACGCTACATGTTGGCGACCATGGCCTCCGCGAATTCGCTGGTGCGGAGCAGGGTCGCACCCTCCATGACGCGGTGGAAATCGTAGGTGACGCGCTTCTGGGCGATGGCCCGGTTGAGCCCCCGGATCACCAAGTCCGCCGCCTCGGACCAGCCGAGGTAGCGCAGCAGCATCTCCCCGGAGAGGATGACCGACCCGGGATTGACCTTGTCCTGGTTCGCGTACTTGGGCGCGGTGCCGTGGGTCGCTTCGAAGACCGCGTGCCCGGTCTGGTAGTTGATGTTGGCCCCCGGCGCGATGCCGATCCCGCCCACCTGGGCGGCGAGCGCGTCGGAGAGATAGTCGCCGTTGAGGTTGAGGGTGGCGATCACGTCGTATTCGGCCGGCCGGAGCAGGATCTGCTGGAGGAAGGAGTCGGCAATGACGTCCTTGATCACCAGGCCGCCGGGGAGCCGGCACCAGGGCCCTCCGTCAATCTCGGTGGCGCCGTATTCCTGCCGAGCCACCTCGTAGCCCCAGTCCCGGAAGGCGCCCTCGGTGAACTTCATGATATTGCCCTTGTGCACCAGGGCCACGCTCCGGCGCCGCTGGGCCAGGGCGTACTCGATCGCGGCGCGCACCAGCCGCTTGGAGCCCTCCTCCGAGACCGGCTTGATGCCGATGGCACTGGTGGCGGGAAACCGGATCGCGGTCGTTCCCATCTCCTTCTGCAGGAAGGCCACGACCTTCCGGGCCTCGGGAGTGCCCGCCTGGTACTCGATGCCGGCGTAAATGTCCTCGGTGTTTTCGCGGAAGATGATCATGTTCACCGCGCCGGGGTCCTTGACCGGCGACGGCACCCCCTCGAACCAGCGCACCGGCCGCACGCAGGCGTACAGGTCGAGCTGCTGGCGGAGCATCACGTTGAGCGAGCGGATCCCGCCGCCCACCGGCGTACTGAGCGGGCCCTTGATGGCGACCAGGTGCTTCCGGATGGCGGAGAGGGTTTCCTGGGGGAGCCAGCTGTCGGTGAGGGCCTTGGCCTTCTCACCCGCCAGCACCTCGAACCACGCGATCCGGCGCGCCCCGCCATGGGCCTTCTCCACCGCCGCATCCAGCACCCGTCGCGCCGCGCGCCACAGGTCCGGTCCGCTGCCATCGCCCTCGATGAACGGGACGATGGGGAAGTCGGGAACCCGGAGCCGGCCGTCTGCCAAGGCGATGCTATCGCCCCTGGTGGGCGCGGGCGAACGGGCGGCGGGGGAGGAGAGGGAGGTGGTCATGGCTGGAAGGATAATTGGTAGGTCCCGTGGGATCGCTCTACTCCGGCTTGTAGACGGCGAGCCAGGCCGCGAGCAGCGCCAGGAGGGGCAGCCCGAGCAGGAGGAGCGGCCGGGCCAGCTGGGGCCGGCGATAGGGGAGCCCGAGCAGGAGCGCCACCAGGAACCAGATGACCAGCTTGCCGTATACCCACAGGGGGAGCCCGCCGTTGACCAGGTCGAGCCGGGCGATGAGCCCGAACCCCGCCACCAGCGCGACCAGCAGGGCCAGGCCGTGCAGCCCCGCCACCAGCCGACGCGCGGCGTTGCCCTCGCGGGTGCCGCCGTTCATGGCGTGCACCGCGACCCCACCCAGCACGGCGAAGAGGATCAGCACCGCGAGCAGGTGGGCGACCTTGTACGCCTCGTAGGAGATCACGGCCGCTCGATGGGAGCGCGCACCGCGTTTCCCCACTCGGTCCACGATCCATCGTAGTTCCGTACGCTCGAATAGCCGAGCAGGTAGGTGAGCACGAACCAGGTGTGGGAGGAACGTTCACCGATCCGGCAATACACGATGATCTCTTCGCCCGGGGAGAGGCCCTGCTCGCTCTGGTAGACGGCGCGGAGCTCGTCCGCGGTCTTGAAGCAGTGCGTGGCGGGGTCCACCGCGCGGGCCCAGGGAACGTTGTGGGCGCCCGGGATGTGGCCGCCGCGGAGCGCGCCTTCGTTGGGGTACTCCGCCATGTGGAGCCGCTCCCCGCGGTACTCCTCCGGGCTCCTGACGTCCACCAGGTGGCGGCCGGCGCGCACGTGGGCGAACACATCCTCCCGGAACGCGCGGAGCGGCGCCTCCTTCCGGTCGGCGACGCGAAGGTGGCCGGGGACGACCGGCGGCTTGACGGTGTCGAGCGGCCGCCCCTCGTCCATCCAGCGCTGGCGCCCCCCGTCCATGACGGCGAGCTGCTCCACCCCGAAGAGCCGGAGCACCCAGAACGCGTAGGTGGCCCACCAGTTGTTCTTGTCCCCGTAGAGCACCAGGCGGGTGTCGGGGTTGACCCCCTTTCGCCGCAGGAGCGCTTCCATCGCGTCGCGATTGATGTAATCGCGTACCAGCGGGTCGTTCAGGTCCTCCACCCAGTCGAGCTTGAGCGCGCCGGGGAGATGGCCGGAATCGTAGAGCAGCACGTCTTCGTCCGATTCGAGGAGGCGGACGCCGGGGTCTCCCAGGTGGCCCGCCACCCATTCGGTGGAGACGAGCACCTCGGGATGGGCGTAGCCCCGCGCCTCGATCGGCAACGGCGCGCTCATTGCGGGCCGGCGCCTCCGAGGAGATCCTCGAGCACCTTGTCCACCACCTCGCTCACGTCGCCCTGAACGATGGTGCGAAGCACGTCCATGGTCTCCAGCCCGAGATCCGCGGGATGCTTGCGGTCCTTCTGGAACCGGATGATCTGTCCCAGGAAGACGGCGGCCTGGCGCTCCTCCTCGTCGGCGCCGTCCGGCTCGGAGGGACGCTGTTCGACCTCGCGCTCGTAGGCGCCCCCGGGGACGCTGTCCGCCCAGGGGCTGTCGTCCTCGTCGTCATCGCCGGAGAAGAAGTCGGGAGGAAGCTCGACCAGGGCGAAGAGCTGGCACTGCAGCCCGGGCGACTCCTCCCGCGCGGCGAGGGCGAGGCGCACCGGGTGGGTGAAGAGCCCGCGCTCGAGCAGGAACGACGCGGCATCGGGCGGAAGCACGCAGCGGGCCACCAGACGGGGCCCGAGGTACGAGCCGATGCAGGCCATCCCCTCCGGGGCGCGCTCATCCTTGATCGCGGCGAGCCTCAAGGGCAGCGGCCGGTCGGTCGCGGCCAGCGCGACGGGGTGCTCGGGTGATTCCTCTGCCATGGCGGCAATCTAAACGCCGCCCCCTTGTTCCGCCCGCGGGGCGGCCGCGATACTACCCTCATCCATGAATCACCCCGCATCCACGCCGCCGCTCCCCGAGGCGCGCGCCCCGGTGTCCGCGACGATCCTCGCCGCATGGCTCGGGCTCGGTGCGATGGCCGTCGTGGTGGCGGTGGCGCCGTCGCCGCTGTTCGACCTCGATCGCTTCACGGTGGCGAAGGAGCTGGCGCTCAACCTGGTCGCTCTGGTCGCCTTCGGCATCCTGGCCGCGTCGGGTCGGGAGCCGACGTCGCTGGTGGCGACCGAGGTACCGCTCTTCGGCTTCGCGGGGTGGAGCGCGCTGTCGGCGCTTTTCGCCACCAATCGCTGGCTCAGCCTCCGCGCGCTGGCGGTGACCGTGGCCGGGGTGGTGATCTTCCGGGCGGGACGCCGGGTCACGGCGCGGGGCGCGGGCCGGGTGCTGCACATCGGCCTCGCGGCCGCCGTCGTCGTCGCGGCGCTCGGCGGCCTGGTGCAGGCGTACGGAGGGGACATCTCGCTGCTCGCGGGCGCGCGCGCGCCCGGCGGGACGTTCGGGAACCGGAATTTCCTGGCGCACCTGCTCGCGATCGGCGCGCCGCTCCTGCTCCTCCTGGTGGTCGAGGCGCGCGACGCCCACCGCGCCACGCTGGGGGCGCTCTGCCTCGGGCTCTTGAGCGGCGCGGTGGTGCTCACCCGCTCGCGCGCCGCCTGGCTCGCCTGGGCGGCGAGCTTCTTGGTGATGGCGCTGGCCTGGCTCTGGGCGCGGCGCCGGCATCCCGCCCTCGCGCCCGCGGGCCGGTGGCGGCTCCTGGGAACGGCGCTGGCGGCGGGCGCGGCCGCCGCGCTGGTGCTGCCGAATCGGCTCGACTGGCGCTCGGCCTCCCCGTACCGGGACACCATGCTCGACCTCACCAATTACCGCCAGGGCTCCGGGCACGGCCGCCTGATCCAGTACCGCAACACCCTCCACCTCGCGGAACTCGACCCGGTCTTCGGCACCGGGCCGGGCAACTGGCCGGTCAAGTATCCTCTCGTCACGACCCCGGGCGATCCGTCGTTCGCCGGATTCGATTCGATGCCGACGAATCCCTGGCCGAGCAGCGACTGGGTGGCGGTGGTGGCGGAGCGGGGCGCCGTGGCGGCACTGCTCCTGCTCGCCACGTTTCTCGCGATGGGCCTGACGGCGCTGCTCCGGCTGCGGGGCGAGGAGGCGGAGGAATCGCGCCGCGCGGTCGCGCTGCTCGGCGTGCTCACCGCGACCCTGGTGACCGGCGCGTTCGACGCCGTGCTGCTCCTGGCGCCGCCCACTTTCCTGGTGTGGTCGTCGGCGGGACTCCTGCTCCCGGCCACCGGCACCGCGGCGACGCTCTCGCGCGGCGCGCGGCGGCGGCTGGTCCCGCTGCTGCTCGTGTTCGGTTTCGCGGCGGTCACCCGCAGCGCGGGACAGCTCGCGGCGATCCTGATCACCGGACCGGGATGGCCGGTGGCGCGGCTGGAGCGGGCGGTGCGTTTCGATCCGGGGAGCTACCGGCTGCACCTTATGATCGCGCAGCGGACCGGCTGCATGACCGCGCGCGCCCACGCCCGGGCCGCGGCGCGGTTGTTTCCGACCCTGCCGGCACCCAAACGGCGGCTGGCGGCGTGTGGCAATTAACGAGTGGGCAGTGTACTTCAGCGCTCGACCGGCGGCCCCCCTTCCCGCCCCCACTCCGCCCAGGAGCCATCGTAGACCGCGTAGTGCCGGTGGCCGAGCAGCTCGAGGCCCAGCGCCAGCGCGCACGCCGAGACGCCGGAGCCGCAGGTGGTGACGACGGGCCGCGCGAGATCCACCCCCGCGGCCCGGTAGCCGCGGCGGAGCTCGTCCGGGCACAACAGCTTTCCCTCCGCGTCCACCAGCTCATCGAACGGCAGATTCCGGGAGCCGGGGATGTGTCCCCCCCGGAGACCCGGACGGGGCTCGGGCTCCTCGCCGCGGAAGCGGCCCCGGGAGCGGGCGTCGAGAATCTGGAACCCGCCGGATTCGAGGATCGCGAGCATGTCCGCCTGGGAGCGCACCAGGGCGGCGCGGAAGGCGCCCGTGAAGCCGGCGGGCGGACGCCGGACCAGCCCGGCCTCGACCGGGCGACCTTCGGCGCGCCAGCGGCCGATGCCGCCGTCGAGCACCGCAACCGCGTCGTGCCCGGCGACCCGGAGCGTCCACCAGACTCGCGGCGCGCTCAGATTGAGGCCGGAGCCGTCGTAGACCACGACCCGATCGCCGTCGCTGATGCCCAGCGCCGCGATCTGCCGGACCAGCTCGGCGGGCCCGGGCAGCATGTGGGGAAGCGGCGTGCCGCGATCGCTCAGGGCATCGAGGTCCCAGAAGACTGCGCCAGGAACATGACCGGCTTCGTATTCGGCGCGGGGATCCCGCCCCGCCGCGGGGAGGTACCATGACGCGTCCACCACGACCAGGCCGGGGTCGCCGAAATTGGCACCGAGCCACTCGGTCGAGACGATCGCGCCGGGCAATGCCGCTTGGGTCACCAGACGATCCGCTCCGATTATGTTGCAGCACCCTCGAAGGACGCCGCCGCGTGCCGCCTGCCCTGGAGAAATACATCGCGCGCCTGAGCGCGGCGGACCGCGACACCCGGCTCGCGACGCTGCTCGACCTCTCCGCCAGGCTCCCGCCGCTCCCTCCCGAGCTCCTGGAGGCGAGCGCGCGCGAGGCACACCGGGTCCCCGAGTGCCAGACGGCCGTCTACCTCTGGGCGGTGGTGCAGAACGGCGCGGTCCGGCTCATGGCCGACGTTCCGCGCGAATCGCCCACGGTCCGGGGCTTCGTGGCGCTCCTCGTCCGCGCCCTGGACGGCGCCGCGCCCGCGGAGGTCGCCCAGGTGCCCGACGATCTGCTGCACGCGCTCCGGCTCGACGAGGCGCTGGGCATGACCCGCACCCAGGGCCTCACCGCCATCGTGCGCCGGGTGAAGCGGGCGGTGGCGGAACAGAAGTAAGACGCAAGGACGAGGAAGGCGCAATGACGCAAGGACGCCAAGACGCAATGACGCAACCACGCAACGACGCAATGACGCCAGCCTTCCGTCCTCTTCGCGTCCTTGCGTCCTTGCGTCCTCCCCCCGCTTGACCTCCCCCGTGTTCCGCCCGCACGACCCGCTGGAGCTGCTGCGCCGGCGGGACAAGCACGCCCTCGGCGCCGGCGACGGGATTCTGTTTGCGCCCCCGCATCCCCGGTGGCTCGACCGCCCCGGCTTCTGGGACGGCGGGCGGGTGTTCCTGTACGCCGTGGAGCCGCTGTTCACCGTGAGCTTCGTCAACGGCGACGGCAGGGAGCGCCCGCTCCGGCGCATGCACCGGGAGTGGACCCCCGCCGAGCTCACGATGACCTACGCCGGCGGCGGGCTCGAGCTGGAGGAGCGCCGGCTGGTCCTGGCGGGCGGGCGATTCCTCTCCGAGTGGCGGGTGACCAACGGGCTCACCGAGCCGGCGGAGCTCAGCGTCGTGGCGTGGACCGCGCAGGAGGGCCGGCTCGTCACCGCGCGCGACGCGCTCACCGCCGACGGCCGCGGGGTGACGTTCTGCCGCACCGCCGCGGACGAAACCGGCGAGATCGGCCTCCGTTGCACGCTCGGCTTCGAGCTGGAGACCGCCGAAGGATGGGCGGTGTACGAGGCGGAGGCCGAGCCCGACGCGCCGGTCCTGCCCGAGTGGATCATGACTCCGTTCCGCGACCGGTGGCAGGGCCCCGCGCTCCGGCGCGAGCGCCGCCTCGCAAAGGCGGCCGACCCGGCGGCGCGGCGGCTGGTGTACACCGGCCTCTCCCGCCGGCTGCGCCTGGGCCCCGGTGAGTCCGATGGGTTCACGGTGGGATTACAGGTCCTCCCGCTCGAGCCGAGCCTCCAGCCGCTCGCCGCACGGGCATCGCCGGGGCCGGGGCGCGCGTCGGCCCGGAGCCGCACGGCGTGGCAGCAGTACTTCGCCACGGCGCCCCTGCTCGCCTGCTCGGATCCTTTCATCGAGCGCTGCTTCCCCTACCGGTGGTACGGACTCCGGCTCGCCGGGCTCGACTCCGCGGGAGAGTTCGGCCACCTCACGACCGCCGAGGACGTGGCAGCCCGCCACTGCGCGACCGCCCGGAGCGCATGGGGCCGGATGCGTGAGCTGCGCTGGCTCAGCGATCCGGCCCGCGCTCGCGGCACGCTCGCCGGCTTCCTCGCGCAGCAGGACGAGGCGGGGCGGCTCCCGGGGCGGCTGATGCTCGACCGCCGCGCTCCCGGCGGCATCGAGCCGGCCGACTGGGGCGGCAGCCTCATGGCCCTGGACGAGGTCCATCCGGACGACGGCTTCCTTGCCGCGTGCTACGAGCCGCTCTGCCGCTACGCCGCGTGCGTGGACCGGGAGCGCGATCCCGAAGGCTCCGGGCTCTTCGAGGGCGGGGTCGCTTCCGACCGCCCCCGCAGGAAGGGTGTGGCGCTCACCGTCTATCAGTACCGGCTGCGGCGCGCGCTGGCGGAGGTGGCGAGCCGGCTCGGTCGCGGGCCAGACACGCACGCCCACGGGGTGGCGGCCGACCGGATCGCCGAAGCGGTGCGCGGGCGGATGTGGGACCCGGGTACCGAGCTCTTCCTGGACCAGGACCTCGCCACCGGCCGGCCAAGCCCGACCCGGGCGGTGACGTCGTTCTATCCGTACTTCAGCGATCTCGCCGGCGCGGAGCACCTCCCCGGTCTGGAGCGGCATCTCTTCAATCGGGCCGAATTCTGGCCGCCGTTCCCGGTGCCGTCGCTCGCCGCCGACGATCCGGACTACAGCCCCGACGGCGAGCTGGCCGGCGTGCGGCGCGCGCGGCCCGACAACGGCCGGGTGTGGCCGCTCGGCAATTGCCACATCGCCGAGGCGCTCGCTCGGGTGGCGCTCGAGCTGGATCCGCGCTATCGCGGGCGCGCCGGCGAATTCCTGCAGCGGTTCGTGCGGATGATGTTCCACGACGGCGACCCGACCCGGCCCAACAGCTTCGAGCACTATTCCCCGGAAACCGGCTGGCCGTGCGCCTACCTGGGGCTGGACGACGCCCCGCAGGGCTGGGTCGCCGACCTGCTGATCCGGTTCGTGGCAGGGGTGCGGCCGGCCGGGAGCCGGCTGGTCGTGGATCCCTTCCCCTGCGCCGTGGAGCGGCTGCGGCTCGATCGGCTCCCGTTTCGCGGCCGCCGGATCGGGGTCACGATCGCCAAGGGGAGCGTGAAGGTCACCGTCGGCGGCGCGCTGACCGCGGAGGGACCGCTGGGAGGGGTGTTGACGTTGGAGTTCTGACGGAAAGACGGAAAGTCGGAGCGACGGAACGCGGTGGCCCCGTCAACCACCTTCCGTCCTTCCGTCCTTCCGTCCTTCCGACTTGTTCGCCATCTCGAACTCCTTCATGAAAGTCACCAGGGCCTCCACGGTAGCCCGCGAGCAGGCGTTGTAGAGGCTCGCCCGCATGCCGCCGGCCGACCGGTGGCCCTTCAGGCCCTCGAACCCGCGCTTGGTCGCCTCGCTCGCGAATTTCGCGTCGAGCTCCTCGCTCGGCGTGCGGAAGCAGACATTCATGAGCGAGCGGCTGTCCGGGTGCACCGTGCCTCGGAAGAACTCGCTCCGGTCCAGGAAATCGTAGAGCAGCCTGGCCTTCGACGCGTTCCGCTCGGCCATCGTCGCCAGTCCCCCGGTGAGGCGGATCCACTTGAGCACCTCGCCCACCATGTAGATCGCGAAGGTGGGCGGGGTGTTGTAGAGGGAGTGCTCCTTCACGTAGGTGCGGTACTGCAGCATCGTCGCGAGCTCCTCCGCCCCCGCCTCGGCGAGGTCTTCCCGGATGATCACCATCGCGATGCCCGAGGGGCCCAGGTTCTTCTGCGCGCCGGCGTAGATGAGCCCGTACTTCGTCACGTCAATCGGCCGGCTGAACATGTCGCTCGACGTGTCGGCCACCAGCGGCACCCCGTCCGGGACCGGCGGCTCGGTCTTCCACTGGGTGCCGTGGATCGTGTTGTTGGTGGTGACGTGGACGTAGATGGGGTGCTCCGAGTAGCGGATGTCGGCCGGGTCGGGAATCCTGGTGAACTTGCACCCCTCCCCGGTCACGGCGACGTGGGTCTTCCCGTACTTCTTCGCCTCCTTGAGCGCCTTCTGCGCCCAGATGCCGGTCACCAGGAAATCCGCGGTGCGCCCGGGGAGCAGCAGGTTCATCGGCACCATCGCGAACTGCTGCGAGGCGCCGCCCTGGATGAAGAGCACCTTGTAGCGGTCGGGGATCTCGGCCAGGCGCCGCGCCTCCTCATCCGCGTCCGCGATGATCCGCTCGAACAGCTTGCCGCGGTGGCTGTGCTCGAGGATGCCGATCCCGCTGCCGGCGATGTTCCAGATGTCCTGCTGCGCCTGGCGGAGAACCGGCTCGGGCAGCACGCCGGGACCGGCGCCGAAGTTGTGGATGCGATCGGTCATGGGGAAGGGAGCCAGGGAGTCAGGGAGCTAGGGAGCTAGGGAGCTGGGGAGCTGGGGAGCTGGGGAGCTGTGGAGCGGGCTCACCGGGATCGAGATCGTCATTTGACGGTCGTCAGCTCCACGCTGATCACGTCGCCGTTCCCGTTCCGGATCGCGGCGAGGGCCTCGTCGCTCGGGCGGGTGGCGAGGTGGATGCGGGCGAGGGCGGCCTGGGCGCCGTGGTAGGCGATGTTCTCGACCTCCTCGACGTTGACCCGGCCGTCGAACAGGACCCTGAAGACGTGGGCCAGCACGCCGGGCCGGTTGCGGTGGCGCACCGAGAGCACGTGCGTGGCCGAGCTCCGCGCCAGGCGGTTGACACAATGGAGCGCCACGCCGGTGCTCATGAACCCGGCGACGATGCGGATCACCTCGTGGGCGATCGCCAGCTGGGCCTGATCGGTGGAGGCGCCGACGTGGTGGGTGCCGTAGACGCCGGGCAGCGAGACGATCTCCGGCCGGAACTCCGCCTTGGAGGCGCCGGGCTCGGCCTGGTAGACGTCCAGGCCGGCGCGGATCCCGCGCTCCCGCACCGCGCGGGCGAGGGCCGCCTCGTCCACCACCGACCCGCGCGAGGTATTGATGAAATAGGCCCCCGGCTTGAGCGCAGCGAGGAACTCCGCATTCACCAGGCCGGTCGTTTCCTCCGCGGCCGCGAGGTTGACCGACACGGCGTCGGAGAGCCGGGCCACCTCGATCGGCGCCTCGCAGTAGCCGATGCGGAGCCGCCGGGCGTCCTCCAGCGTGATGTTGCGCGACCAGGCGACGACGTTCATGCCGAACGCCTGGGCCCGCCGGGCCACTTCGCGCCCGATCTGGCCGAGCCCGAGGATGCCGAGGGTCCGGCCGTAGAGGCCCCTGGCCCTGGCGTACTCGCCCTTTCGCCATTCGCCCCGCCGGAGGTCGGTGACCTGGTCCGGGATCCGGCGGTCGAGCGCGAGCAGGAGCGCCATGGTGAGCTCGGCGACCGCGATCGAGTTCCTGCCGGGACAGTTGGCCACGAAGATGCCGAGCCGGGACGCGGCGGCCACGTCGATGTTGTCGATCCCCGCCCCGGCGCGGATGACCAGCAGCAGCCCCGGGCCGGCGCTGAGCGCGGTCTCGTTCACCTTCTTGCTCCGCACCACCAGGATCTTGGGGTCCACCTCGCGGAGCACCGCGGGGAGCTCCTCCGCCTTGCCCTCCGCCCGCAGCACCACCTCGCAGCCCAGGTCCTTGAGTCCGTCCACGCCGACGGTTTCGAACTTATCCGCCACCAGCACTTTCAGCACGGCCTGTCTCCGGGACGATTCAATCGAGCGTGTGAACGAAGAGCCCGCTCAGCAGCTTGGGCTCGAACCAGGTGCTCTTGGGCGGCATGACGGCCCCGGCGTCGGCGATCGCCATGAGCTGCTCCACCGTCACCGGGTGGAGCGCGAAGGCCACGGTCGCCTGGCCCCCGGCGACCCGCCGCTCCAGCTCTTCGACTCCCCGGCCGCCCCCGACGAAATCAATCCGCGGATCGGTGCGCGCGTCGCCGATGTCGAGGAGCGGTCCGAGCACCCGGTCCTGGAGCAGCGAGGCGTCGAGTCCGGCGACCGGGTCGTCCGGGGGCACCGACGCCGGATCGAGGGCCAGGCGATACCAGCCGCCGCCCAGGAAGACGCCGAACGATCCGGGCCGATCAGGCGCCGCGACCTCCGTCTTCGTCACGGTCCCCACGCCGGCCAACGCGACCAGGAACTCCGCCGGCGTGCGCCCGTTGAGCGAGCTCACCACCCGGTTATAGGCCAGGATCCGGAGCTGGCCCGCGGGGAAGAGCACCGCGAGGAACCAGTTGTACTCCTCGTCGCCGGTGTGCCGCGGGTTGGCCGCCCGCCGCTCCATGCCGGCCCGCAGTGCACTCGCGCAGCGATGGTGCCCGTCCGCCACGTACGCCACCTGCACCCGGCGGAACGCGTCGGCGTAGGCGCCGGGGTCGCTCACCCGCCAGACCCGGTGCCGCACCCCGTCCGGCCGGACCAGATCGTAGAGCGGCGCGCCCGCCATGACCCGGCGGGTCATCTGGGTGATGAACGGCTGCTCGGCGTGGGTCAGGATCACCGGTTCCGCGTGGGCGTTGGCCGCGAGCACGTGGCGGGTCCGGTCGTCTTCCTTGTCGGGCCGGGTCTTCTCGTGCTTGCGGATCAGGTTCCGGGCGTAGTCATCTATATGCACGCACCCCACCACGCCGGCCTGAGCATGTTGCTCCGTGGCGAGCTGGTAGACGTAGAACGTCGGCTCCGCCTCCCGCACCAGGTCGCCGTCGGCGCAGAAGCGATCCAGGTTCTGCTTCGCCCGGGCGTAGACCCGCGGATCGTACGGATCGGTTCCCTCGGGGAGATCGATGTCGGAGCGGCCGACGTGCAGGAAGCTGAACGGATTCCCGGCCGCGAGGGCGGCGGCCTCCGCGCGGGTGACGACGTCATACGGCGGCGCTACGACGCGCTCGGCGAGCTCGGGGGCGGGACGCCAGGCGCGGAACGGATGAAACCGGATAGTCCCTCCCAACCGGGTGCGCGGGGCGGACCGCCCCGGAGCCCGGGATGCTACCGGCCCGGAGGGGCGGGCGTCAAGGGGAAAAGCGCCGACGGTCAACGAGTTGTCATCTCCGGACTGCGGACAATCTCCCCGCCCTTCATCACCAACTTGACGCGGCGAAGATCTCCGATCCTGGCGCTCGGATCTCCCTCGACCGCCAGCAGGTCCGCCAGGAGGCCGGGCTGAATGCGGCCCACCCGGTCCTCGAGGTGGAAGATCCTGGCGTTGTCCGAGGTCGCGGCCCGCAGCACCTCGGCCGCGGGCATGCCGTACTCGACCATGAGCTCGAGCTCGCGGACGTTGTCGCCATGGGAGAACACCCCGACGTCGCTGCCGGCGCAGATCGGCACCCGGGCGGCGAGGGCGCGCTTGAAGCTCGCCTTCTTCTCCGCCACGTCGGCGGGCTCCGGCTCCGCCCCCTTCTTCCAGCCGCGGTATTGCCGCACCGCCTCGGTGGCCGCGAGGGTGGGGCAGAGCGCCACCCCGCGCTGGGCCATGAGCCGGAAGACGTCCGCGGTGCCCCCGTCCCCGTGCTCGATGGTCTCGACCCCGGCGAGCACCGCGCGGCGCATCCCTTCGGGCGTGCTGGCGTGCGCCACGACCGGACGGCCGCTGCTCCGCGCGGTTTCGACGATCCGGGTGAGCTCCTCCAGCGAGAAGGTCGGCCGCGCCTCGCCGTCCGGCCCCCAGCGGTAGTCGGCGTACACCTTGATCCAGTCGGCGCCCCTGCCGATCTGGCTCCGCACCACGCGGGTTAGGTCGTCGAGTCCGCTCGCCTCCTCGGCCCCCTGGGGCACCTCCCAGCGCGGGTCGAAGCCGCGCGGCCCGTAGCTCCCCGTCGCCACGATCGCCCGGGTGACGACCAGCATGCGCGGGCCCGGGATGATGCCCTGCGAGATCGCCTGCTTGAGCCCGACGTCGGCCTCACCCGCGCCCTCGGTGCCCAGATCGCGGACCGTGGTAAACCCCGCCTCGAGCGTCTTCCGCGCGTGCACCACCGCCCGCGCCACCCGGAGCGCGAGCGCCTCGTGCAGCACCTGGTCGTTCCACACCGTCTCGTCGTAGGGGTGCAGCAGGAGGTGCGAATGTCCCTCGATGAGCCCGGGAAGGAGCGTCATCCCCCTGAGCGCCATCCGCTGCGCGTCGGGCGGCGCGCCCGATTCCGAACCGGGCCCCACCGCCAGGATCCGCTCGCCGCGCACCAGGACCGACCAGTCGGAGTGCATGGCGACCCCGTCGAAGACGCGGTCGGGAGTGAGCAGGATGGCCGGGGCGACGCGTCCTCCCGTCCCCGCCCCGCCGGTCTGTGCGGAGAGCGATCCGGCGGCGAGGGTGGCGACCAGGGCGGCGAGCCCGACCAGGCGCGGCCCGGCAGATCGGGGCACCAGCGGCCGGCTCACGGCGCCGGCTCCTCCCCCACGAGCGCAACCCGGTCGCCCGCCCCGCTCACCGCGATCCGGGAGATCCTCCGGAGCCCGGGCTCGGGAAAGCTCGCGACCGGGCTCCAGGCCTTGTCACCCGCCCGCCACCGGAGCAGCTCATTGCCACGCGCCGAGAGCATTTCACCGTTCGGGGTCCAGGCATAGAACTCGGTGCCCTCGGGCAGCCGGATCAGCTCCGTGGAGCTGCCGGTGACGGGATCGAGGGAGCGGATGGTTCCGCCGGCCGAATCGCGCTGCACGTAGCTGATGGCGCGGCGCCCCGGAACCAGGGAGATGCAGCGCCCGATGTCCCGGGCCACGATCTCCGCGGTGCCGTGCGCCAGCTCCGCCCGGCGGAGCGTGGCAGGGCTGCCGAGCACGAAGACGAAGACGGTGTCGGCGTTGAGCCAGGCGTGGTAGCCGACCGGCTTGATCGAATCGAGAATCGGCTTGACCGCGGAGCCGTCCAGCGTGAACGCCCACAACCGCTGGGTCGAGTCCCGCTCCACCCGGACCACCGTCAGGTGCTTGCCGTCCGGCATCACGGTGGGGGAGTACTCGCTTTCCGGCGTGGCGGTCACCTGCGTGGTGGTCCGGGTCCCGAAATCATGGCGATAGATGTCGCTCTGTCCGCCCCGGACCGAGGTGAAATAGAGGCTCTTCCCGTCCGGGGAAAAGAACGGCTGGTTGTCGTAGCCGGGCCGCGCGGTGAGGTTGACCGCCGCGCCGACCTTGAGAGCCGGGCCGGCCCGGGTGAGCGACGCCACGTAGATGTCGGTGCCGGGCGGAGCCTGGACCGTCGAAGGCGGAACGGCGGTAGGGCGGAAAGACGCAAGGACGGAAAGACGGAAGGACGGAGCGACGAGGTACAGGCCGGCGAGCAGGAGCGTGGTGCGCATGCTGGATTCGGGCTGGAGAGGGAGAATCATAGCACCGACGCCGAAGACTTGAACCTCCACGACCCTTCAACTCCGGAGGGTGCCCGCGCGTAACGTAGCGTTGGCTCCCGACGCTCCAGCGTCATAGATTCTCCCGGCCCGGCATCAGCGGGCCTACTCCACCCTGCGCCGCCCGGAGGCTGGTCATGCGACTGACCCCGGCGGTCCGCGTACTCGCGGTCGCGGCCGCCTTCCTGCCGTTCCCGAGCCCGTCCCTCGCCGCCCAATCGGATACCTGGGCGCTCACCAACGCGCGGATCCAGACCGTGACGCGGGGGGTGATCGAGAAGGGCACCATTCTGATACGGAAAGGGCTGATCGAAGCGGTCGGCCCGGCCGTGGCAGTCCCGCCCGACGCCCGGGTGCTCGATCTGGCGGGCAAGACGGTGAGCCCCGGCCTGCTCGACCTGACCTCCTCGCTCGGCCTGCCGAGCCCGCCCACGGCCGGCGGTGTGGGGGCCGGGGGCTTTGGGGCGCCCGACGCCGGCGCGGTGCCGCCCGCGGCGGGCGGGACCCGTCCCGGACTCCAGCCCCAGCGCGAGGTGGCCGGCGAGCTCAAGGTGGCGCCCGCCGACGTGCGGCCGCTGCGCGACGCCGGCATCACGGCGGTGCTGGTGGCGCCGTCGCGCGGGCTCTTTCGCGGCCTCTCCGCGCTGGTTCCGCTCCGGGACAGCGTGGAAGCCGCGGACATCCTGCGCACCCCGGTCGCCCTGCACATCGGCTACCAGGGCGTCCAGGGCGACTATCCCGGCACGCTGCTGGGGGTGATCGCCTACCAGCGCCAGGCGTTCTACGACGCCCAGCGGCAGGGGCTCCTCCTCGACCGCTACCGGACCAACCCCCGCGGCATGCCGCGGCCGCCGAACGACGCCGCGCTCGACGCGCTGGTGCCGGTGGTCCGGGGCCAGCTCCCCGCCTTCATCGAGGCGAACAACGAGAACGAGATCCGCCGCGCGGTGCGGCTGACGAAGGAGTTCGGACTCAAGGCCGCCATCGTCGGCGCCGTCGAGGGATGGGAAGCGCTCGACGCGCTGGCCGGGCGGCCGGTGGTGGTGTCGGTGAACTACCCGCAGCCGGCGCAGGTGACCGGCTGGTCGTACCGGCTGGCCCAGCGCCGGCCGCCGGGCGACAGCGCGGCGTCGGCGCGCGCGGCCCGGAAGCTCATCGAGGGGAACGCCGCAGCCCTGGAGCGGGCCGGCGTCCGGTTCGCGCTCGCCTCCGGCGGCTCCCGCGACTTCATCCCGAACGTGCGCAAGGCGATCGCGGCCGGGCTCCCAGCCGGCGTGGCGCTGGAGGCGCTCACCATCCGCCCGGCGGAGCTCGCCGGCGTGGGGGCGACGCTCGGCAGCATCGAGGCGGGCAAGATCGCCAACCTGGTGGTCTCGAGCACCGACCTGCTGAGCGATTCGGCCAGGGTGAGCGCGGTGTTCGTGGACGGGATCCGCTACGAGGTGGCGCCACCGCCCGCACCGCGGCCGGGAGTGGCGGGCGGCGGCGCGCCGGCCGAGATCGGCGGCAGCTGGGCGATGACCGTCACGTCCAACCAGGGTCCGACCGACCAGACGATGACGGTGGCCCAGGAAGGTGCCTCCTTCACCGGCACGGTGACCAGCCACCTCGGCACCCAGGAAATCAGCGACGGCCGGGTCAGCGGCCGCACGGTGACCTGGACCGTGAGTGTGCAGCTCGGCGGCCAGGCCCTCACCGTCAGTTTCCGGGGCGAGGTGGACGGCACCCGGATGACCGGGAGCGCCGACCTCGGCAGCTTCGGCAGCGCCACCTTCACCGCGGAGCGAAAGCCATGATCCGCACCCCACTCTTCGCCCTGCCGCTCGCAGCGGGCGCGCTTGCGGCGGGCGCGCTCGCGGCGGGCCCGCTCGTGGCGCAGGCGCCGCCCGCGCCCACCGCGCGACAGGCCCCGGCAAGGGCCCCGGCCGCCCAGGACAGCAGCCGGGCCGCCACGCTGCCGGTGCTCACGATGCCGGTTCCGGCGGCCGGCACGCTGGTGGCGATCACCCACGCCACCATCCTCACGGCGAGCCACGGGACGATCGAGGACGGAAACATCCTGATCCGGAACGGGAAGATCGCCGCGGTCGGGAAGGAGGTCGCGGTGCCGGCCGGCGCGCAGGTGATTGACGGCAACGGCAAGTTCGTCATGCCGGGCATCATTGACGCGCACTCCCATAGCGCCGGCGAAGCGATCAACGAAGGCAGCCGATCCATCACCTCGCAGGTCCGGATGCAGGACGTGCTCCGCGAGGACGCGATCGGGCTCTACCGCGAGCTGGCTGGCGGGGTGACCGTCGCGAACGTGCTGCACGGCTCCGCGAACACCATCGGCGGGCAGAACGCGGTCATCAAGCTCCGCTTTGGACTCCCGGTGGATTCGCTGCTCATGGCGGGCGCGCCGCCAGGGATCAAGTTCGCGCTCGGCGAAAACGTCCGGCAGACCAACGGGCCCCAGATCCCCGGCCGGGCCCAGCGCTACCCGCGCACCCGGATGGGCGTGGAGGAGGTGCTGCGCGACGCGTTCACGCGGGCGAGGGAGTATCAGGCGGAGTGGAAGGCGTATGAGGACGCAAAGGCGCGAAGACGCAAAGACGCAAAGTCGGCCGAGCCGATTCTTCCCGCGCGGGACCTCCAGCTCGACGCACTGGTCGAGGTGCTCGAGGGAAAGCGCCTGGTGCACGCCCACTCCTACCGGGCGGACGAGATCCTGATGCTGCTCAAGGTGGCGAAGGATTTCGGGTTCCGGATTGCGAGCCTGCAGCACGTGCTGGAGGGCTACAAGATCGCCGACGAGATCGCGGCCGCCGGCACCGGGGCGTCCACCTTCGCCGACAACTGGGCCTACAAGCTCGAGGCGTTCGACGCCATTCCGTTCAACGCCGCGCTCATGGCCGAGCGGGGCGTCAAGGTCTCGATCAACTCGGACTCGGACGAGCGGGCCCGGCGGCTGTACCAGGAGGCCGCCAAGGCGATGAAGTACGGCGGCGCCTCGGAGGAGGAGGCGCTCCGCATGATCACCTTGAACGCGGCCTGGCAGCTCGGCATCGACAAGCTGACCGGCTCGATCGACGTGGGAAAGGACGCCGACCTCGCCATCTTCAACGGCCATCCCTTCGCCCCGGCGAGCCGGGTCGAGAAGACGCTGATTGACGGGCGGGTCTTCTTCGATCGCGACAAGGCGCCGACGCTCGAGAACCTGATCGAGCAGCTCAAGCGCCGCCCACGGGCCACGACCACCAGCGGAGGTGCCCTGTGATCCGGCCGATGCTTCTCGCGGGCTTCGCCGCCGCTGCCCTGAGCGCCCCGCTGTCGGCGCAGGCCTCACCTTCCGCCGTTCCGTCTTTCCGTCCTTCCGTCTACGCAATCACCAACGCCACCATCGTGCCGGTGACCGGCCCCCGGATCGCGAACGGCAACGTCGTCATACAGGACGGGAAGCTCGCGGCCCTCGGGGCCGGCGTCGCCGTCCCGGCCGGCGCCCAGGTGATCGACGGCCACGGGCTCTTCGTTTATCCCGGGCTGATTGATTCGGGCACCCGCCTTGGCCTGGTGGAGATCGGCTCGGTCCCGGGCGGGCAGGACACCCAGGAGCTGGGACAGTTCAACCCGCAGGACGCGGTGCTCACCGCGGTGAACCCCCACTCGGTGCATTTCGGAATTACTCGCGCCAACGGCGTCACCAGCGTCGTCACCTCGGCGGTGGGCGGGCTCATTCAGGGCTCGGCGGCGCTGATCGACGCCGCCGGCTGGACCCCGGACGAGATGGCCGAGAACGGGCGGGCCGCCATGGTGATGACCTATCCGCGGGTGGGCGGCGGCGGGCGATTCGGCCGCTTCCGCGGCGGGCAGCAGGAGGGCGACCCCGCGGAGGTGCAGAGCCGTCAGGTGCGCGAGCTGATGAATTACCTGCGGAACGCGAAGGCCTACATCGAGCGCCCCAGCCCGGTGGCGCAAAATCTCGGCTACGCGGCGCTGGGCCCCGCGCTCCGCGGGGAGATGCCGGTGCTCTTCGACGTCCAGTCCGAGGGACAGATCCGCGGCGTGCTCGCGCTGGCGGACAGCTTCAAGCTCAAGGTGATCCTCCGCGGCGCCACCGACGCGTGGATGCTGGCCGACACGCTCGCCGCGCGGAAGATCCCGGTGATCGTGGGCCCGATGACCGCGGCGCCGGAGGGGGACGCACCGTACGACGCGGTGTACGCCAACCCCGGCGTGCTGGCGAAGGCCGGGGTGCAGATCGCCTTCCAGAGCGGCGACGGCGGCGATGGCGACGCGCGGAACCTCCCCTACAACGCGGCGCTCGCCACGGCCTACGGGCTCGACCCCGAGGAGGCGCTCCGCGCCGTCACCATCAACCCGGCGCGCATCTGGGGCGCGGGCGGACCGGCTCGGCAGCCTCGAGCCCGGCAAGGTGGCCAATCTTTTCGTCACCACCGGCGACCCGCTCGACGTGCGCAGCGTGGTGAAGCATGTGTTCATCCGCGGCCAGCTGATGCCCTGGGACGACCGGCACACCACGCTGTACAATCAATTCAAGGCCCGGCCCCGGCCCTGATGCCTCCACTCCGAGCGGGGCGGTCCGAACGGGCCGCCCCGCGTCGCTTCCCCCCGAGGTGCCCATGCTGACCCGCACCCGCCACACCGCCCTGCTCCTCTGGATCGCCGCGCTCGCGCCGGCCGCCGCGCTCCCCGCCCAGCAGAAGAACCTCCCCTCCGCCGACGCCGCCCGGCAGACCCTCAAGGGCTTCGAGAGCTTCGTGGACTCCGCGATGACCGCGTGGAAGGTGGTCGGTCTCGGGCTCGGGGTGGTGGTGGATGGCCAGGTGGTGTACTTGAGAGGCCACGGGCTCCGCGACCTGGAGAGGAAGCTTCCGGCCACCCCGAAGACCCTCTTCGCCATCGGGAGCTCGAGCAAGGCGTTCACCACCTTCGCGCTGGGCAGCCTGGTGGACCAGGGCAAGCTCGAGTGGGACAAGCCGGTGATCAACTACATGCCGGACCTCCGGCTCTACGACCCCTCGGCGACGCTCCGGATCACTCCGCGCGACCTGGTCACCCACCGCTCGGGGCTCCCCCGGCACGACCTGGTCTGGTACAACAACTCCACCTCCAGCCGCGAGGACGTGGTGCACCGGCTGGCGTACCTGGCGCCCAACAAGGACCTGCGGGAGACGTTCCAGTACAACAACCTGATGTTCCTCACCGCCGGCGTGCTGGTCGGCCGGCTGATGAACAGCTCCTGGGAGGACGCCATTCGCCACCTGGTGTTCCAGCCGCTCGGCATGGCGTCGAGCAACTTCTCGGTGGCGGCATCGCAGCAGACGGCGGATTTCTCGCTGGGCTACACCGTCAGGCGCGACACGATCCAGCGGATGCCGTTCCGCAACATAGACCTCGTCGGCCCGGCGGGCTCGATCAACTCGAACATCGAGGACATGCTCAAGTGGGTGGGAATGCACCTGGCGGGCGGCGTGGTGAGCGGGAAGCCGGTCATGAGCCGCGCGACGCTCACCGACATGTACGCCCCCCACATGCCGATCGGCGGCATGCCCACCGACGCGTCGGTCGGCGCGGCCAACTACGGCCTGGGTTGGTTCCTCAACGAGTACCGGGGCCACTACCAGGTCCAGCACGGCGGGAACATCGACGGCTTTTCGGCGATGGTGGCGCTCTTCCCGCAGGACAAGGTCGGGCTCGTGATCCTCACCAACCAGAACGGCTCGGCGCTGACCGGCATCCTGCTCAATCACATCGCGGACCGGGTCTTCGGGCTCCCCCCGCGGGACTGGAACGGCGAGGCGCTGGCCCGCTTCCGACGGGGCCAGGCGGCAGGGCGCGCGGCGGAAGAGAAGAAGGAGTCGGTGCGAGTCCCCAACACCCGGCCCTCGCATCCGATGGCCGACTATGTGGGCGACTACGCCCATCCGGGCTACGGCACCCTCGCCATCGGGTTGCCCGCCGGCGATCTCACGCTGGCCGCCACCTACAACGGCATCGCCACGCCGCTCCAGCACTGGCACTACGACGTCTTCAGCGGGCTCCGCAATCCGGCCGACCCCACGTTCGAGAACATGAAGTACAACTTCCGCACCAACCTCAAGGGCGACATTGACGCCGTGGCGGCGGCATTCGAGGCCAACGTGGACCCGATCGTCTTCGTCCGGCAGCCCGACCGCCAGCTGCTCGATGCCACGTTTCTCGCCCGCCTCACCGGGAAGTACTACCTCACCGATACGGCGCGGGTGACGCTCAAGGGGAACGTCCTGGTCGTGCAGGTCGGCAACGGGGCGCCGATCGAGCTGGTCCCCGACCGGCGCACCGAGTTCAACATCAAGGGCAACGCCGCCACCAGCGTCGAGTTCGTGCTCGATGCCCAGGGCAAGCCGGTGATGCTCCGCCTCAAGCAGCCGAACGGGGTCTTCGAATCGAGGCGGGTCGAGCCGTGAATCGATGGCGCGCGGGGCCGGGCGCCGCCCGGCTCCGCTGCGCGCTGCTCGGCGCGGTGATCGTCGGCGCCCCCGCCGCCCTGGTCCCGGCTTCGCCGGGCGGCCCGTCGCCGCGGTCCCTTCCGCTCGCGGCGCGCCAGGGCCCGCCACCCCCGCCGCCCGGGCGCTGGCGCGGGTTGATCGGCGAGTACGGCCCCGACAGCACCACGCGGGTCGTGATCCTCGAGCGCGACGGCCGGCTCCTGGCGTGGTTCGACTCGACTCGGTCCTCCGAGCTCCACCCGGCCGGAGACGATGGGTTCCGCCTCGGCACCACCGGACCGCGCGACCACCCGGAGGTGCGGTTCCAGCGCGGCGCCTCGGGCCGGGCGAGCGCCGTCTCGGTGTGGGACTCGCTGTGGCCGCGCCGGGCCCTCGGACCCGAAGAGGGGTCGGTCTTCCGCATCACGCCGGTGCGGCCGGTGGAGGAGCTTCGCCGGGAGGCGCTCGCGGCCTCGCCGCCCGCGGAGACCGGCGAATTCCGGGAGACCGACCTGGTCGAGCTGGTGAAGCTCGATTCAACCATCAGGCTCGACATCCGCTACGCCACGGCGCGGAACTTCCTCGGCACGCCGCTCTACAGCCAGGCGCGGGCGTTCATGCAGCGTCCGGCGGCGGAGGCGCTGCTCCGCGCGCACCGGAAGCTCCGGGCGATGGGATACGGCCTGCTCATCCACGACGCCTACCGCCCCTGGTACGTGACCAGGATGTTCTGGGACGGGACCCCGCCGGCCCAGCACGAATTCGTGGCCGATCCGGCCACCGGCTCGCGCCACAACCGGGGCTGCGCGGTGGATCTGACGCTCTACGACCTCCGCACGGGGCACGCGGTGGAGATGCCGGGCGTGTACGACGAGATGTCGCACCGCTCCTACCCGTCCTATCCCGGAGGAACGTCGCGCCAGCGCTGGTATCGGGAGCTGCTCCGGAGGGCGATGGAGGCGGAGGGCTTCACGGTGTACAGCGCGGAGTGGTGGCACTTCGACTACAAGGACTGGAAGAGCTACCGGATCGGCAACACGACGTTCGAGCGGCTCGGCCGAGCGCACTGAGCGGGGCTGGAGCCCCCGGGCATCAAGCCCCCGCCGGCCCGGGCGCCCACCCCCGTTCGGCGAGGAGCGCCTCGACCCGCCGCCGGATCTCGTCGCGGATCTTCCGCACCTCCTCGAGCGGGCGGTCCTTGGGATCGTCCAGCGGCCAATCCATCCGCTCCAGCCCGGGGATCACCGGGCACGCCTCGTCGCACCCCATCGTGACCAGCAGCTCCGAGTCCCGGGCCATCTCGTCGGTGAGGTATCTGGGCTGAGCCGACGCGAGGTCCACGCCGAGCTCGGCCATGGCGGCCACTACTTCCGGATGCACCTGCTCTCCGGGGTCGGTCCCCGCCGACGTCGCCTCCGCGCGGCTCCGGTCCGCGAGGAGGTTGAACAGCGCCGCCGCCATCTGGGAGCGGCCGGCGTTGTGGGTACAGGCGAACAGGACCGTGGTCAACGCGCCTCGCGCGGCAGTCGGAGGAGGGTAATCTACCCCGCTACGGCGGGCTTGGTGCCCCGCACGAAGGCGCTCATGAACCGCCCGTCAATCGCGGGGCCCGCCTCGTCGGCGTCGAGCCCGGCGCCTTCCAGGAACGCCCGCGCGTCCTCCATCCGGTAGATCCGGGTCGGCTCGATCGTAACACCGCTAAACCCCGAAGCGCGGAGCAGCGACTTGAACTCCTCCTCCTCGAGAGCCCCGGCCACGCACCCGATCCAGAGCTCCACGTTCCGCCGGATCGCCGGCGGCACGGCGCCCCGCACCACCACGTCCGACACGGCGAACCGCCCGCCCGGCTTGAGCACCCGGAACGCCTCGGCCAGGACCTTCCGTTTGTCGGCCGAGAGGTTGATGACGCAGTTGGAGATGACCACGTCCACGGACGCGTCTGGAAGCGGGATGTGCTCGATCTCGCCCTTGAGGAACTCGACGTTGGTGACGCCCGCCTTGCGCTGGTTCTCCCGCGCGAGGGCGAGCATCTCGTCGGTCATGTCGAGGCCGTAGACCGTGCCGGAAGGGCCGACGCGCCTCGCCGACAGGATCACGTCGATGCCGCCGCCGGAGCCGAGGTCGAGCACGACCTCGCCCTCGTGGAGCGCGGCCACCGCGGTCGGGTTGCCGCAGCCGAGCGACGCGAGCGTCGCGGCCTCTGGCAACGAGCCTCGCTCCCCGGCGTCGTAGAACGAGCCGCAGCACGAGTCGTCGCCGCAGCAGCCGCCCGACCCCTCGGCGACGGCCCGCGCCGACTCCGCGTAGCGGCAGCGTACTTCTTCTTGGAGCTCACTCGGCGTGGTAGCCATATCGACGTTCATCAATCTAATCGAAGAACTTCGATCTGTCAAGCCAGCACGTCGTCCAGGAAGGCGGCCGCGCGGGGAAACGCGTCGAGCCTGTTCCGCAGCTTCTTGAGCCCGTGCCCTTCGTCCTCGTAGACCAGCAGCTCGCAGCGGATCCCGCGCTCGGTCAGCGAGCGGTGGATCTGCTCGGCCTCGCCGACCGGCACTCGCGGATCGTTGGCGCCGTGGATCACGAAGAGCGGCGCGCGGATGCGATCGACATGGGTCAACGGCGAGACCTCGAGCAGGAACTCCCGGTCGCGCTCGAGCGAGCCGTACTCGCGCTCGCGGAACGGGCGCCGCCAGTCGGCCGTGTTCTCCAGGAAGGTGAGGAGGCTCGAGATGCCGACGATGTCGATGCCGGCCGCCCAGCGCTCCGGCTGGAAGGCGAGGCCGGCGAGCACCATGTAGCCGCCGTACGAGCCGCCGTAGAGCACGGAGCGCGCGCGGTCGATCCGGCCGGCGCCGGCGAGCGCGTCGTGCAGCGCGGCCAGGTCGTGCACGGAGTCGAGCCGACGCTCCACGTCGTCGAGGTGCTGGTAGCGCTTTCCGTAGCCCGTCGAGCCGCGGACGTTCGGTGCCGCGACCGCGAGCCCGTGCGAGACGAAGTACTGGATGAGCGGCGCCCAGACCGGCCGGAGCTGAGCCTCGGGGCCGCCGTGGATGACGAAGACGGCCGGCGCGGGTCCGTCTCGCTGCCCCGGCTCGAAGAGGAAGACGGGGATCGACTCGCCGTCGAACGACGGGAAGCGGTGCAGCGCGGGCTCGACGAGCTCGGCCTCGTCCAGCTCGTTCGGGCTGCGCGTCAGCCGCCTCGTCTCGCCGGTCGCCACGTCGGTCAGCCAGACGTCGCCGGGCGTGACGGGTGACGTGAACTGATACGCGAGCAGGCGACCGTCCGGTGAGAAGCGCGGCTCCTCGTACGGCATCCCCAGGACGCCGCGGCCCGGCAGCGGCAATTCGCGCCTGAGGTCGAGCGTCTCCGGATCGCGGAGCTCCAGACGCGAGTAGCCGTCGGCGTTCTCCTCGACCAGGAGCGTCCTCGCGGGATGGTAGATCCAGCAGGCGAGGTCCCAGCTCGACTCGAGGACCGTCGTCCACTCGCGCGAGTCGACGTCGTAGCGCCGGATCGCGACGGTCTCGCGCCCCTCGTTCGACGCGCAGAGAAAGGCGCTCGCAGACACCCACTGGGGTGCG
>DASYRI010000179.1:0-19516 GCA_036004545.1 Gemmatimonadales bacterium | reverse complement strand
GCCGGGCTCCTTGGTGGTGAAGAACGGCTCGAAGACCCGGGGCAGGACCTCGGGGGCGATGCCGGGTCCGTCGTCCTCGACGACGAGGGCCAGCCGATCGCCCTCCACCGCTGCCGCCACGCCGATCCATCCACCGGGGCCCACCGCGTACAGCGCGTTGCTCAGCAGGTTGGTGAGGACCTGCTCCATCGCGGCGGCGTTGACGTGCACGGGGGGGAGATCGTCCCGGACCGCCACCTCGAGCGCGGTGCCGTTGGCCGCGGCCTGCCGATCGAACGCCGGGAGGACCTGCTTCACCAGGTCGGCGGCGGAGGTGGACTGGCGATCCTCCCGCTTGGTCCGGGCGAAGGTGAGCAGGTCCTGGACGATGGCCCGGCAGCGCTGGGCCTGGTGCACGATCGTGGTGAGCGCCTCGGCATCGGAGGCGTTGGGCGGGGGGGTCTGCTGCAGCAGGTCCTGGGCGAAGGCGAGGATCGCGGTGAGCGGGTTATTGAGCTCGTGGGCGACGCCGGAGACCATGCGGCCGATCGTCTCGAGGCGGGCGGCCTGGGCGAGCTGGGATTCCATCCGCGACCGCTCCGCGTCCTGGCGGACCCGCTCGGTGAGATCGCGCAGCAGCAGCACGTGGCCTTCCGCCATCCCCTCCCCCCCCGCGATGGCGCGGAGCGACACCTCCATCGGGAACTCCTCGCCATCGGCGCGGCGGCCCTCGATCCGGAGCGCGAGCCCGGGCAGGTACGATCCGGCGCGGGCCGCGGGCCCATGGACCGAGTCGCGGAGCGCGTCCCCGCCGCTTCCCCTGGCGAACCGGTCGAACGGCTGGCCCACCAGATCGCTCTCGGTGGCGCGGAGGATCTCGAGGGCCGCGGGGTTGCAGTGGGCGATGCGGAGGTCCTTGTCGAGCAGCACGATGCCGTCCGAGGCGGCCCGGATGATCTGCCCGAGCCGCGCCTCGGAGGCCGCGACCTCCCGGAGCCGCGCGGTGCGCGACTCCTCCGCCTCGAGGAAGACGTCGTCCAGCACGGCGAGCAGCATGCCGAAGCCGAGCAGAAACTCGAAGATCGTGTCTATGTAGGAGTTGTGGCCGCTCAGCCAGCTGAGCAGCTGCCCCGGCTGGGTTTGCGGACCGGGACCGGCCTGGAGAAACGCGGGGAGGTACAGGGTCCACAGCCCGGCGAGCGCGAAAAACACCACGGCGAGCATGCGGCTTCCGCGGGTGCGGCGCGGCGGCTGGAGGGAGGCGAGCAGCGCCGCGCACACCAGGAAGACCGGGATGGAGAACCCCGCCTGCCACACCACCATGGAATTGAGCTCGGCCGGCGCCAGGGCGAAGAGCACCGCCACCCCGCCGATGAGGGCGAGTGCCGATCCCAGGCCGACCCGTGGAACCGGCTGGCGGAACCGGAAGAGCCAGGTCCCCGCGAGCAGGCAACAGAGGAAGAGCAGCTTCCCGGCGGCGTAGCCGGCGTAGAGGCCGGCGACGAGGATGCTCTCGCCCTCGGGCAACGCCTCGAGCGGCTCGATGGGAATCAGACTGTAGCGGACCAGGAGCGCGGTCACCGCCAGGGCCACGGCACCGAACGACATCGCCCACCAGGTGAGCCACGGGCGGCCGCCCATGCCGCGGCGGAGCGTGAGCCCCAGTGCCAGGCAGAGGACGCTGCCCGTCAGCTGGAGCTGGATGCCCAGCTTGGCGATGAGGGTTCCGGTGTCCTGGGGGGACATGGAAGGAATCTCGCTCCGGGACCCCGGTTCCGCACGGGCGGGAACGGGGTCCCGGGCGAGCGGTCAGGATGGGAAGCGACTCTGCCCGAGGCTCACCCGTGTCGGGGGACGTACAGCTCGCCGCCCAGCGCGCGGAACTCCTCGGCCTTCTCTGCGAGGCCCGCTTCCACCAGCGCGGCTTCCGCCGCGAGCTCGCGGAGGTCCTGGGTGATGCGCATCGAGCAGAACTTCGGCCCGCACATCGAGCAGAAGTGGGCCAGCTTGGCGCCCTCGGCGGGGAGGGTCTCGTCGTGGAAGCTCCGCGCGGTGAGCGGATCGAGCGCGAGGTTGAACTGGTCCTCCCAGCGGAACTCGAACCGGGCCTTGGACATCGCATCGTCCCACTCGCGGGCCCGGGGGTGGCCCTTAGCGAGGTCGGCGGCGTGGGCGGCGATCCGGTAGGCGATGACCCCGGCCTTCACGTCGTCCCGGTCCGGCAGGCCGAGGTGCTCCTTGGGAGTGACGTAGCAGAGCATCGCGGTGCCGTACCAGCCGATCATCGCGGCGCCGATGGCGCTGGTGATGTGGTCGTAGCCCGGCGCGATGTCGGTGGTGAGGGGTCCGAGCGTATAGAAGGGCGCCTCGTCGCACCAGGCGAGCTGCTTCTCCATGTTCTCCTTGATCAGATGCATGGGGATGTGGCCCGGCCCCTCGTTCATCACCTGGACGTCGAACTCCCACGCGATCCGGTTGAGCTCGCCCTGGGTCTCGAGCTCGGCGAACTGCGCGGCGTCGTTGGCGTCGGCGATGCTGCCGGGCCGGAGCCCGTCGCCCAGGGAGAACGAGACGTCGTAGGCGCGCATGATCTCACAGATTTCACGGAAGCGGGTGTAGAGGAACGATTCCTTGTGGTGGGCCAGGCACCACTTGGCCATGATCGAGCCGCCGCGGGAGACGATGCCGGTGACCCGGTTCGCGGTGAGCGGGATGTAGCGGAGCAGGACGCCGGCGTGGACGGTGAAGTAGTCCACCCCCTGCTCCGCCTGCTCGATCAGGGTATCGCGGTAGATCTCCCAGGTGAGGTCCTCGGGCACGCCGCCCACCTGCTCGAGCGCCTGATAGATCGGCACCGTGCCGATCGGGACGGGCGAGTTGCGGAGGATCCACTCGCGGGTCTCGTGGATGTTCCGGCCGGTGGAGAGGTCCATCACCGTGTCGGCGCCCCAGAGGGTGGCCCAGCGGAGCTTCTCCACCTCGTCCTCGATCGAGCTCTTGACGGCGGAGTTGCCGATGTTGGCGTTGATCTTCACCGCGAAGCCACGGCCGATGGCCATCGGCTCGAGCTCGGGATGGTTGATGTTGGCGGGGATGATCGCCCGGTGGCGGGCAAGTTCGAGTCGCACGAAGTCGGCGGGGAGCCCTTCGCGGAGGGCGACGAAGTCCATTTCGGGGGTGATCTCGCCGCGGCGGGCGTAGGCGAGCTGGGTCAGGGCGGCGTCGTTGCAGGCGCGGTAGACGCAAGGACGCAAGGACGCAAAGACGGAAGGTGGTTGACCGTAAACGGTCCCTTGCGTCATTGCGTCGTTGCGTGTTTGCGTCTGTTCGACGTCCCTTTCCCGAATCCACTCGGCACGCACCCCCGGCAGCCCCTCGCGGACGTCGTGCACCTCCGGCCCGCTGGTGTCGTACACCTGGAGCGGCGGCTCGCCGCCCGCGAGGGAGATCTCGCGCATCGGGACCCGGATGCCGCGAGGGCCCTCGACGTAGACTTTGCGGGAGTTGGGGAAGACACCGCGATAGGCGGTCGGGCGGTCGGCGGTCGGGCGGTCAGGCGGACTGGCGGACGGGCGGTCAGTTCCCTCCGGCTCGCTCTGTCCGCCCGTCCGCCTGTCCGCCTTGATAGCTCGCGTTGCCATGACGAATCTCCTCACTTCGAGGAGCGCCGGCCGCGCGACGATGGTGGGACGGCCCGCGCTCCCTACGCCGGTATGAGCCGGGTCAGGTTCCAAGGGTGCGTCTCAACCGAATGGGAGCCGGCGCGCGGCGCCGGCAATCCCACATTCGGTGCCCCTGGCGGTCGGTGGAGTTTAGACGCAACGACCCAAAGACGCAAAGAGGACGCAATGACGCAAAGACGCGCGAAAGGGGGAAAGACCTGGCCCGCCGCGGAGCTCGCTACTCGAGATCCAGCGCGATCCGCAGCGCCCGGCGCAGCTCGCCCAGCTTTGCCGGTGAAAGAGCTCCCCGATAATCACTCAGCGACGACTTCGGCACCAGAATCAGCTGGTCGCAATTGATAACCGAAGTGTGCTTCAGGCCCTCGGCGATTCCGACGGGAACTTCGGTGGATCGCCCGTCGGCCTGGGTGTTCACGGGAGCGCAGATCAGCTTGTCCGCCCTGGACTCGCAGAGCGTCTGCCGGCTTACGATGACCACGGCGCGGGACCGTTTCGGATCCTTGCCGGGAGCCGGGGAGACGAGGTAGACCTCGCCACGGGTCCACTTCACTCCGGCCAGACCTGGAGCCGGAGCAGCTCGTTCGACTCGCGATTGGTCGCGTCGGCCCGCTCATCGATCAGGCGGAGATCGTGTTCGTGCCGGGCCCGCCGCAGCAGGAGCCGCAGGTACCGCCGGACCGCCCGCTCCACCAGCCCGGAGCGCTGGGCCTGGCCGGCGATCGCGTCGAGCGCGTGGATCAGCTCGCCGGAGAGGCTGACCGAAGTCTTGGCCTTCTTCTGACGAGTTTCGAGGAGCCGCCGCACCTCCGCGACCCGCTTCGGTGGAAGGGGTTTGGGGGTATATTTCATCCTACCAAAGGTAGGAAGAAAATCGCGGGGACGCAATGACGCGAGGGAGGCGGAAAGACGCGTCTTGCTTGCGTCCTATCGCCGCCTGCCGAACAGCCTCAGCAGGAACAGGAACAGATTGATGAAATCGAGATACAGCGTCAGCGCGCCGAGGACCGCGTAGGACCCGGTCCGCCCATCGGGGAGCGCCAGCGCCATGGCCTTGAGCCGCTTGGCGTCCCATGCGGTGAGCGCGGTGAAGGTGATTACGCCGCAGACCGACAGAATGAACTGGAACATGTCGTTCCGCCAGAAGAGGCTCACGACCGAGGCGATCACGACCCCGATGAGTCCCATCATCGCGAACTGTCCGACTCCGGTCAGGTCGCGACGGGTGAAGGTGCCGTAGAGCGCCAGCGCGCCGAACATCCCCGCCGTGATCAGGAACATCCCCGCCACGGACTCGCCGGTGAAGGCGAGGAGCACGATGGAGAGCGTGGTCCCGGTGAGCGCCGAGTAGACCAGGAAGAGCAGCGACGCCGTGGCGGGGGCGATGCGCTGCACCCGCGCCGACAGATAAATCACCACCCCGAACTGGGCGATGATCAGGCCCCAGAAGAGGAGCCGGTTGGTCACGATCTCCCGGACGACGCCCGGATTGGCGGCGACGAGCCCCGCGGTCAGCGCGGTCACCGCGAGACCGGCGACCATCCAGCCGTAGACCGCCCGCAGGAACGCGGCGACCTGCTCGGCGGCGGCGGCCGGGCTCAGCGCGGCGGGGGATAGCGCCTGGGGGGCGGGGGTGTCAGATTCCATTCCATGGGCTCCAGATGCGAGGGCAGGCGAGGATGCTAGTCGGGAGGACGGAAAGACGGAAGGTCGTTGCGTTCTTCCATCTTCGTTGCGTCGTTGCCTCATCGCATCGTTGCGTCCTTGCGTCATCCTTGCGTCCTACCAGCCAACGGCACGCCCCTTATTCTGCGCGTCCAGCCACTCCTTGAGTGGCGCGAAATACTCCAGCATCGCCCCACCGTCCATCCGCCGCTCGCCGGTCATGTCGTAGAGGATCTCCTGCCACGGCTTGCTCTGGCCCGCGGCGAGCATCCGCCCGAGCCGCTCGCCCGCCACTTTGTTTCCGTAGAAGGTGCAGCGGTGGAGCGGGCCGGTGTGGCCGGCGGCCCGGCAGAGCCCGCGGTAGAACTGGAACTGGAGCATCCGGGCCAGGAAATACCGCATGTAGGGGACGTTGCCGGCCACGTGGTACTTGGCCGCGGGATCGAAGTCCTGCTCGCTCCGCGCGATCGACGGGGCGACGCCCTGGTACCTGGCCCGGAGCTCCCACCAGGTCCGGTTGTAGTCCGCCGGCTTGATCTCGCCCGAGAAGACCTTCCAGCGCCACTGGTCGATCAGCAGCCCGAAGGGGAGGAACGCCACCTTGTCCATCGCCTGGCGGAGCAGGAGCGGGATATCGCCCTCCGGGCCGGGCACCCGGTCGAGCAATCCGATCTTCTGCAGATACTCCGGGGTGATCGCCAGGGCGATCGCGTCGCCCACCGCCTCGTGGAAGCCGTCGTTGGCGCCGTTCTGGTACAGGAAGGAGAGATCCTTGTAGGCGCGCTGATAGAAGTTGTGGCCCTCCTCGTGGTGCAGGGTCGAGAAGTCTTCGGCGGTGACCTCGATGCAGGTCTTGATGCGGAGGTCGTCCTTGTTGTCCAGGTCCCACGCGCTGGCGTGGCAGACCACGTCCCGGTCGCGCGGCTTGGTGAAGAGGGAGCGGGTCCAGAAGGTCGCGGGGAGCGGCTCGAAGCCGAGCGAGGTAAAGAAGCCCTCGGCGTATTTCGCCATCCCCACGGCGTCGGTGCCCTTCGCCTTGAGGAGCGCCGTCAGGTCGTGGGTAGGGGCCGCGTCCTTCGGCGCCACCAGCGGAAAAATGTTCCCCCACTCCTGCGCCCACATGTTGCCCAGCAGGTGCGCCGGGATGAGCCCGCCGGGCGGCACCAGCCCGGGGCCGTAGCGCTCGGCCAGCCGGGCCCGCACGTAGGCGTGGAGCGAGAGGTAGAGCGGTTTCACCTGCTCCCAGATCCGCTCCACTTCCTTCGCGAACTGGTCGGCCGGCATGTCGTAGCCCGCCCGCCACATCGCGCCGGCGTCGGCGAAGCCCATGCCCCGGGCGCCCTTGTTCGCCAGCTCGACGAAGCGCGCATACCGCGCGCGCATCGGCGCGCCGACCCGGTGCCAGCCCTGCCAAGCGTCGAGCAGCTCTGCGGGGTCGCGGCTCTCCGCGAGCACCTTGCTCAGCTCGCCCAGCTGGCGGCATTCCTGGCCGCCGCCGCTCCCGGCCGGCCGGCAATAGGTGCCGCGGCCATAGTCCGCGTCCATCGAGACGGTGATCCTGGCGAGCTCCGCCGCCTGCTTCGAATCGGCCGGCGGGGGCGCGGCGAGGGACAGCTTGAGGAGCAGGAACTTCCGGCGGAGCGCCGGGGGCAGCGCCACGGCGTCGAAGCGCCGGGCGGCCATGGCGAGCCGCTGGACCGTCCGGCCCAGCTGGTCCTGCGCGTCGGCCGAGAGGGCCTCGGTATCCTCGGTGATGAAGTTCTGCTGCACCCAGGTGGCGCGATTCACCTGGACGCTCTGCACCGCCAGCGTGGATTCCGCGGTCTGGATGAACCGTTCGGCTGGTGTGACGGTCGGAGCGGCGGACTGCGGGGCGGCTGGACGGCCGGTCTGCCCCGGTGCGGAGGTGGTGGCGAGGAGGAGCGCGGCCAGAACCGGGCCGGAGGCGCGGCGGGTCCCCATGAGATCCCCCGTGGGCGGTGATCGGCGGGAATCTAGCCCGGCCAGCCGGGTGCGCTGGCCCGCCCTGTGGGGGGGGCGGGGGGAGGTTACCGCTCGATCCGAATCCGCATCGCAGGAGACGCCATCCCGCCCGGCTGGTCGGTGAGGAGGACGCCCCGGACGAGATACTCTCCCGGGGGGACCGGCTTCCCCGAGTCGCTCCGCTGGCTCCAGGTGTGCCGGAAGGTGAGCGCCTTGCCTGGCGCAAGGGGGTAGAGCCGGAGGGCGCCGAGCGCGATCTGACCGCGGAGCCGGCTCCAGATCTGCCGCCCGCCGGCGTCGGAGACCCGGAAGTCGGCAGTAGGGGTGCGCCCCAGGAGCTGCAGGGTCACCGACGCCCGGCCGGCGTTGGCCACCCGGAAAACAAGAGGCACCGGCTCGCCCGCGCGGGCGCGGACCGGTGCCTCCAGGGTCAGTCGAAGTTCCGCGTACTGCGTGGCCGGCTCAGTGGGTCGTGAGGGGACCCAGCTCCTGGACCACGTTCTTGAGCGGGCTGTACACGAATAGGGTGCCCGACCCGTTCCCGCCCCAGAGGATTCCGACCAGCGTGGCGTTGGTCCCGCCGGCACTCTGCCAGACGCCGGACCCGCTGTCCCCACCCAGCACGATGGTGTTGTCGCCGCTCACGAAGGTCTGGCAGAGCTGCACGATCTTGGTCCCGGAGACCCCGGTGTTCACGCAGGTGTTGCTCACCGTCCCCGAGGTCCAGCCGGTGGTCCGCCCGACCTTGTTGACCGTCTGGCCCACGGCGACGCTGTTGTTCAGATCGTCGCCGGTGATGTTGAAGCTGCCGGTGATCGTGAGCGAGCCGGTGTTTGGCCCATTGGTCGCGGCGATCACGCCGAGGGCCTGGTTGGCGCCATCGATGTACGCGGCCCGGGACGCGTCGCTGTACCGGCAGGAGCGGCCCTTGGGGCAGCCCGCGATTCCGCGGACGTACACCGGATCGGCCACCTCGGTCGCGATCTGGGTGCCGTCCACCGACTGGAGCGGCTGCCAGTACGGGGTGCCCTCCACCCCACCCTGCTTGTTGGTGCAGTGCGAGGCGGTGATGAACGACTTCTGGGTGCCGGAGGTTGCGTTGAAGCCGACGCTGCAGAGGTAGCCCGGGAAGTTGATCTGCACCCCGGCGCGCACCGGGCGGTCCACGACATTCTGGAGGGTGGCCACCTGGGTGATCGGCTCGGCCCGCTCCACGATCACGGCGTCGTCCGGGATGCCGAGCTGGGCAATGGCCGCCCGAACCCTGCCCCTGGCGCCCGGGTCCTCGACCCCGATCTTCACGCTGTTGGTGGTCTCATCATTGTCGACGTAAACCGCTCCGTCGATGTCCAGCACCACCGACGTCGCGGCATCCTTCCAATTTTCCAGGTCCTTCCAGCTGTGCTTCGCCTCCAGCACCCGCACAGCGCTGGCGGCCAGGCCGCGCCCGCGGAGGTAGCCTTCGAGGGCGTGCTCGGCCGGAGCACGATTGGCACCGCGGCGCAGGTACACCGTCGGTGAGCCATCGCGAGCGATGAAGAAGCCGCCGAAGCCGGCCACGCCGCGGTCGAGGACAGCGGCGGCAGGCAGCTCGGGGCCCTGGAGGTTCTGGGCGGGTGGTCCGGTGTCGGGACCGACCGGGTTGGGACTTTCCTGGCAGGCGACGGCCGCGAGCAACGAGATCGCGGCCGCTGCCCGCTGGAGACTGCGGGAGCGGTACATGGGGACTCCCTGCGAATTGTGGCTACGAAATCAGTGATCTACTCTAGCGATCTTGAACTTCGCGCGCTACGGGTCACAAAACCGCACAGCCGGGCGATCGGTTGCCGGTTCACGTCGCCGGGTGCAGCCGGGTGTAGATTCGGTGCCTCCATGGCCTCAACCACGGACACTCTGCTGGCCCGGTGGCAGCGACTGCACCCGCTCCCCGGTGGGCCCTGGCTCTTCAGCCGCCTGCTCGGGTGGATGGTGCCGTATACCGGGACCATCGGCGCCGTGGTGCGAGAGCTCCGGCCGGGCTATGCCAGGGTGACGCTCCGGGACCGGCGCCGGGTGCGGCAGCACCTGGGTTCGGTGCACGCGGTTGCACTCGTGAACCTCGGAGAAGCCACCAGTGGCCTCGCCCTTCTCGCCACCCTGCCCAAAGGCGTCCGCGGGATCCCCACCCGGCTCTCGGCGGAGTATCTGAGGAAAGCCCGCGGGACCCTGACCGCAGAGGCGAATATCGTGCCGCCTTTGGTCACCGGGCCGGTGGACTACCCGGTCGCCGCGGAGATCCGGGACGGTACCGGGGAGGTGGTGTGCGTCGTGAGGGCGGTGTGGAGGCTGGACATGCCAGGGAGCTAAGGAGCTGGGGAGCTAGGGAGCTAGGGAGCTAGGGAGCTAGGGGAAAGGTAGCTCCCTAGCTCCCTAGCTCCCCAGCTCCCTCCGAAGCCATGCCCATTCTCGAGACGAAGCTCACCGTGGATACCGGCATCGAGGTGCCGCTCATCTGCGGCGCCATGTACCCGTGCAGCAACCCCGAGCTGGTGGCGGCGGCCTCGGAGGCCGGGGGAATCGGGGTCGTCCAGCCGATCTCGCTCACCTACGTGCACGGCCACGACTTCCGCGAGGGACTCCGGCTCATCCGGCGGCTGACGGCCAGGCCGATCGGCATGAACGCGCTGATCGAGGCGTCCTCGAAGTCCTACCAGCAGCGGATGTTCGCGTGGGTGAGCATCGCGCTCGAGGAAGGGGTCCGGTTCTTCATCACCTCGCTCGGCAACCCGCGCTGGGTGTGCGAGCGGGTTCACGCGGCGGGGGGCTACGTCTATCACGACGTGACCGAGCGGAAGTGGGCGCTCAAGGGGCGGGACGCCGGGGTGGACGGGTTGATCGGCGTCAACAGCCGGGCGGGCGGCCACGCCGGCCCGAAGAGCGCCGAGGCGCTCCTCCGCGACGTGGGCGACCTGGGTCTCCCGGTCGTCTGCGCCGGCGGGATCGGGGACGCGGCGGGCTTCGCGGCGGCACTGGCGATAGGTTACGCCGGGGTCCAGATGGGCACCCGGTTCATCGCCACGACCGAATGCCGGGCGAGCGCGGCCTACAAGCAGGCGATCCTCCGCGCCGGCGAGGACGACATCGTCCTGAGCGAGCGGATCACCGGGGTGCCGGTGGCGGTGATCAACACCCCCTACATCCGGCGGATGGGGCTGCGGGCGGGGCCGCTCGCGCGCTGGATGCTCCGCGGCCGCCGCACCAAGCACTGGATGCGGACCTTTTACGCGCTCAAGTCCATCTGGCAGCTCAAGCGCTCGTCGCTGGACGAGTCGGGCGAGAAGGATTACTGGCAGGCCGGAAAGAGCGTCGCCGCGATCACCAGCATCGAGCCGGCCGCAGAGATCGTCCGGCGGTGCGCCGGGGCTATCGCGCGTGGAGCGCCCTCGCCGCGCGGGCGTAGTCCCTGGGCTTGACCCACAGGATCATCCCGTAGCGCCGCTTGCCGACGGAAATCGCATCGGCGGCCACGACGTTCACTTTCGCCTCAGCCAGCCGCTCCAGGTGGCGGTGCACCGCCCCAACCCGGTCGTCGCCCTGGATCAGGAAGCCCTTCTTCGCGCCGCTGGCCCGCAATCCCAGCCGCCGGGCGACCCGCCGCACCGGGCCGAGCTGGTCGGCGACGAAGTCGAGCTGGGCCCTGCCTCCGCTCGTCGGGAACCCGGTGTAGGCGACCAGGTTGACGTCGTCATCGCACAGCTCGCGGAGAATCGTCTCCCCGTTGCCGGGACGATTGGGGACCTTCACGTAGCAGTACCGGACTTTCCGAACCGTGTCGGCCATGGTTGTCCCCCCCGTGTTGAGCCGGGCGCACCCGCCGCCGGAACCTCAGGCGGGGGGCCGCGGCGCGCCCCGGATGCTACGGGAGCGGCGGGAACGGGTCAACGGGAGGAGCCAGGGAGTAGCGGGCAGTGGGCAGTGGGTAGTGGGCCGGCAGTCGGCCAGCCCGTGCACCCGCGTGAATCGGAGTAAGTACCGCGTGAGTCCGGTTACCGGTGGTCGCGCCGAGGGGATAACGATCGGGGCATGCTTTCCCATTGCCCGCCCCCCTGCCGAGTCCCTATTCTATGGCCATGCCACTGGTACCCGAGCCGCGACGCTACACCGTCGCCGAAGTTCTGGAATTCCCCGACGACGGCAACCGCTACGAGGTGGTGGCGGGAGAGCTGCTGGTGACGCCGGCGCCGCGGGGTCGCCACCAGCTTGTCATCACCCGTCTCATGGGTTACCTGCTGGACTATCTCCGCCCGCTCAGACTGGCCGACTGGCTAAGGACCTCCCCCGCCGACATCACCTGGGGGAAGCCTCCGCGAGAGGCGGAGGACCTGGTCCAGCCCGACGTGTTCGTGATTCCGCCCGACGGCAAACTGGGCGACTGGCTGGACGTGGATCGGCTGGTGCTCGCGATCGAGGTCGTGTCCCTCTCAACCATGCGCTCCGACCGGGGGCCCAAACGCAAGACCTACCAGCGGCACCGGGTCTCGACCTACTGGATCGTGGATGCCGAGGCGGAGCTGGTCGAGGTGTGGCACCCGGAGGACGACCGGCCCGAAATAGTGACCGACATGCTGACCTGGCAGGTGACGGCCGAGGCGCCGGAGCTCCGCATCCCGCTGGCGGAGCTGTTTGCCGCGGCAGGGAGTCGCTGAGAACCCCGGCTTTCGGCCATTGGCTATTGACTGTCGGCTATCGGCTATCGGCTACCGGCGGATAGCCGGGGAGGGACTTCCTTTACACGCCGGAAGCGTGCAGTTTAAACCCCTACCACACGCATAGTTGCGGGCGGAGGGGCGGCTCCATGCGCCTCCCGACGGCCGACCCGCGGTTCTCGACCGAAAACTCTGGATCGCAGCCACCCACGCCAAGGTCCGACCAATGCGTTTTCTCACCTCCATGCTGGCCCGGCTCCGCGCCGGATTCCTGCTCGGCACCGGTGCCGTGCTGGTCGCGGTGGCGCCCACCCCGCTCGCCGCCCAGGCCAACGGCACCGTCAGGGGCACCGTCACCCAGAGCGGCACGGACCAGCCCCTGGCCGGCGTGATCGTCACGGTGGTCGCCACCGGCGACAAGGGGGTGACCAACACCCGCGGCGTCTACACCATCGAGCGGGTTCCGGCGGGAGCGCAGACGCTGACGTTCCGCTGGCTCGGCTACAACCCGCTCACCGTCAACGCCACCGTCCAGGCGACCGGGGTGACGACCGTGGACGCGAAGCTCCAGCAGGCGCCGATCCAGCTCTCCGAGCTCACCGTCACCGGCGCCTCCAAGGTGCCCGAGCGCGCGGTCGAGGCGCCGGCGGCCTTCACCATCGTGGAGCCCCGCGTGCTGCAGGCCACCGGGATCACCGGGCAGGCGCCGCTCGCGCTCCGCGAGGTGCCCGGGGTGGACATCGCGCAGAGCGGGATGAACGACTTCAACGTGAACGCACGGGGGTTCAACTCCTCGCTCACCCGGCGGGTGCTGGTGCTGCAAGACGGCCGCGACCTGGCGATCGCGTTCCTGGGCTCGCAGGAGTGGAACGCGCTGGCGGTCCCGACCGACGAGTACTCGAAGATGGAGCTGGTGCGCGGGCCCGGCTCGGCGCTCTACGGCGCCAACGCCTTCTTCGGCGTGCTCAACATCACCACGCCTTCCGCGCGCGAGGTGGCGGGCACCAAGATCACGCTGGGCGGCGGGGTGCAGCGGCCCCGCCGGCCGGACGGCTCAACCCTGGGCGGCTTGCCCTACAACGGCTCCACCATCCGGGCCGACTTCCGCACGGCGGGCCTCTTCAACCGGGGCCGCTGGGGCTACCGGCTCAACGCCGGGTACAATGAGGCCGACTCCTGGTCGCAGTCGCGGACCAGGCTGGACTTCCGCGACCTCAAGCGGGAATACGGCCCGTCGGTGAAGGACACGGTGTCGCACCCGATCCCGCTCAACCGCGAGCTCCGCACCTTGAACGGGCAGACCCGCGATCCGGCGACCGGCGCGGTGAGCGGGGACCCCGATCCGGCCAAGAACCAGTACGGCGCCGCGCGGGTGGACTACTACGCCGACAACGGCTCGGTGCTGACGGCGGAGTCGGGCGTGGCGCAGGTCCGGAACGAGATCTTCGTGACCGGCATCGGGCGGGTGCAGGTGTCCCGGGCGCTCAGGCCCTACGCGCGGTTCGGCTGGGCCAACAAGGGCTTCAACCTCATGGCGTACTGGAACGGCCGCCGGACCCAGGACCCGCAATACTCGCTCGCCTCGATGGCCCCGCTGCAGGAGAAGTCGAACATCCTCCACGTCGAGGCGCAGGACATCGAGTCCTTCGCGGACGGCAAGGGCCGGACCGTGTTCGGCGCCTCGGGCCGGAACTACCGGGTCAATACCGACACGACCCTGATGCGGCCGGAAGACGACGACCGCAGCGACTACTACTACGCCCTCTTCGCCCAGATGGAGTACCAGCTCGCGCCGGTGGTGCGGGCGGTGGCGGCGGCCCGGTTCGACATCGGGTCGCTGATTGACCCGCAGTTCTCGCCCAAGGTGGGCATCGTGGTCTCCCCCAACGACCGGCACTCGTTCCGCTTCACGGTGAACCGCGCCTTCCAGACCCCGAACTACTCCGAGTTCTACCTCCGGGTCCCCGCGGGCGCCCCGGCCAACTTCACCGCGCTGGAGACCGGGCTCCGGGCATCGCCCCTCGGCCCCGCCCTCGCCGGCGTGCCGGTGGGGCAGCTCTTTACCACCAGCGCCGTGGTGCCGGTGTTCGCCCGGGGCAACAACAAGCTGAGCGTCGAGTCCACGCTGGGCTTCGAGGCCGGCTACCGGGGCGACCTGAGCCGCTCGGTGTACTTCACCCTGGACGGGTACGTCAACAGCATCCGGAACTTCGTCACCGACCTGCTCCCCGGGGTCAATCCGGCGTTCCCGTACTGGACCGCGCCGAGCGCGGTGCCGGCGGCGTTCCGGGGCCCGCTGGTGGACGCGGTGCGGAACGCGCTCGCGGGGAGCTCGCCCACCGCGTCGCGCGGGCTCACCCGCACCGAGGACGGGAAGACCGCGATCGTGGTGACCTACACCAACGCCGGCCGGGTGACCCAGTGGGGCCTGGAGGGCGGCGCCGGCTGGCAGATGACGAAGAGCCTCCGCACCGACGGCACGGTCACCCTCTTCGACTACAGTGTGGACCCGGACCGCACGGCGCGGGGCGACAGCCTGCTGGCCAATACGCCGAGCGCCAAGGCGACGGTTTCGCTCTCCTACGCGGGCCGCCGGTTGAACGCCTCCTCGAGCCTCCGTGCGGTGAAGGGCTACTCCTGGGCCGCGGGGGTCTACGCCGGGTACATCGAGCCCAACGTGACGGTGAACGCCGACGTGGGGTACGACCTCAACAACAACTTCAAAGTATTTCTCAACGGCCAGAACATCCTCGACAACCGGAAGTTCGAGATCTACGGCGGGTCGGTGACCGGGCGCCGGATCCTGGGCGGCCTCACCACCCGGTTCTGACCCACACTCCAGAACGGAGCCTGCTCCATGGGAGTTCGAAGCAAGGTTGGTCGCGCTCTGCTCGGCCCGGCGCTCGCCTGGCTGGGCGTTCTCGCCGCGCCGGCGCCCGCGCTGCTCGCCCAGGCGGGCGGGGGGGGCGGGGGGGGCGGGGGCGGTTCGGTCGCCGGCAAGGTTACCGAGGGAGGGACCGGCGGGGGGGCGGCGGTACCCGGGGCCCGGGTCACGGCGGTGGGCAACCTCGCCGTCGCGGTGACCAAGGCGGACGGCAGCTACCGGCTCGCGCTCCCCGCGGGCCCGCAGGAGATCCGGGTCAGCGCGATCGGGTTCAGCACCGGCCGGGCCAGCGTCACCGTGGCCGCAGGCGGGACCGCGACCCAGGACTTCGCGTTGGAGCGGGCGGCGGTGAACCTGGAGGAGATCGCGGTGGTCGGGAGCCGCCGGGCCGAGCGGTCGGTGATGGACCAGCCGGTGCCGGTGGACGTGCTGACCCAGGAGGAGATCCACTCGACCGGGCGCACCGAGACGGCGCAGATCCTCCAGGCGCTGGCGCCCTCGGTCAACTTCCCCCGCACCACCATCGGCGACGGCACCGACCACGTCCGCCCGGCCACGCTCCGGGGGCTGGGCGCGGACCAGGTGCTGGTGCTGATCAACGGCAAGCGGCGCCACACCAGCGCCCTCATCAACGTGAACGGCACCATCGGGCGCGGGCAGGGGATGGTGGACCTGAACGCGATCCCGGCCAGCGCGATCGACCGGATCGAGATCCTCCGGGACGGCGCCGCGGCGCAGTACGGCTCCGACGCGATCGCGGGGGTGGTCAACATCATCCTCAAGTCCAACGCGACCAACGAGCTGGGCGGCACGCTGGGTCAGACCGCCAAGGGCGACGGGAACGTCATCAACGGGGACGGAACCTATAACCTGCGCTGGGGCAACGACGGGTTCGTGCAGCTCGCGGCCGAGGGGCGCGACCGGGGCTACACCAACCGCTCGCTCCCCGACGGGCGCACCCAGTACTTCGCGGGCGACCCCCGGAACAGCGATCCCCGCTTCGTCAATCAGATCAACCACCGCCAGGGCGACGCCGCGACCACCGACGTGGTCGGCTTCATGAACCTTGGCAAGCAGTTGAGCCGCAAGACCGAGCTCTACGGCTTCGGGGGCTGGGGCCGCCGGGAGGGGAACGCCGCCGGCTTCTTCCGCCGGGCGCTCGACGACCGGACGGTGCGGGCCATCTATCCGAACGGCTTCCTGCCGTTCATCTATTCCACCATCTACGACGGCTCCGGCAATGGCGGGCTCCGCGGCGAGGCCGGGGGCTGGAACTGGGACCTGAGCGCGGGTTACGGGCGGAACTCGTTCCGCTTCAACGTCAAGCACAGCGCCAACGTGTCCCTGGGGGCCGCGAGCCCGACCGAGTTCTACGCGGGCGTCCTGGTGTTCGGGCAGTTGACCACCAACCTCGATCTGGTCAAGGGGTTCAACGTCGGCCTCGCGACCCCGCTCAACGTGGCGCTGGGCGGCGAATACCGGGACGACCACTACCAGATCAAGACCGGCGAGGCGGACAGCTTTCGCGATGGCGGGATCAAGATTCTCGACGGGCCCAATATCGGCAGGCAGCCCGCGATCGGGGCCCAGGTGTTCCCGGGCTTCCGGCCCACCGATGCGGTGAGCAAGGGCCGGAACAATGTCGCGGGATATCTCGACCTCGAGACCAACGTGGTGAAGCAGCTGGTCGTGGGCGTGGCGGGGCGCACCGAGCACTACAGCGACTTCGGCAACACCAACAACTGGAAGGTGAGCGGACGGTTGGAGCCCACCAGGGGCATCGCGTTCCGCGGGGCGTACAGCACCGGGTTCCGGGCGCCGTCGCTCGGGCAATCGTGGTTCAGCTCGACGGCCACCAACTTCGTGGCCGGCATACCGACCGACAACCGGACGTTCCCGGTGAGCAACCCGGTGGCGGTGGCGCTGGGCGCCAAGCCGCTCAAGCCGGAGAAGTCGAAGAACACGAGCGTCGGGTTCGTGTTCTTCCCGGGCGGCGGGCTCTCGGTCACCGCCGACTACTACAAGATCACCATCCGGGACCGGATCGTGCTCTCGGGAACGTTCAACCAGCCCGCGGTGGTGACCTTCCTGCAGAACAACGGGTTCACCGGCGTGGGCGGGGCGCGGTTCTTCACCAACGCCGTCGCCACCCGGACCGAGGGCGAGGACGTCGTGGTGGGCTACGGCTTCAACCTGTTCAAGGGCGCCCCGCTCCGGCTGACGGCGGCGTACAACCATAACGAGAACAAGGTGACCAAGGTGGACTCGACGCCGGGCGTGCTGGCCAACCTCAAGGAGACCTTGTTCGACCGGGTGGAGCGGACCCGGATCGAGAAGGGCCAGCCGCGCGACAACTTCAACTTCACCGGGATCCTGACCTACCAGGGGTGGACCTGGAACGCGCACGCGCAGCGGTTCGGCGAGGTGACCCTCTTCGGCACGCCGGCCGACGGCTCCCTCGACCAGACGTTCGCGGCCAAGTGGATCACCGACGCGAGCGCCTCCTATGCCTACCGGCGGAACATCACGTTCATGCTCGGCGCGGACAACATCTTCAACGTGTATCCCGACAAGAACAGCGTGGGGAGCCCGACGGTGGGCGGGAACGCGAACTTCGGGATCTTCCCGTACAACGGGATCTCGCCGTTCGGGTTCAACGGGAGGTTTGCGTATGTGAGGGCGATCTGGAATTACTGACCGACGGGCGGACAGACGGACAGACGGACAGACGGAAGGTAAGATGATGCGAGCCGGCCCGGGCGAGTGCCCGGGCCGGTTTGTGTCAAAGGAACTCGGTCGAAGGAGGCCGGCCGCGGCAGGACGCCATGGTCGGAGCTTCTCCGCAAATCCTAACGACACGAGCGCCGAGATGCTTCGCGAAGGATGACACACGCGTCCACGAAATCGGGGCAACTCCACTACTTTCATTCGGGCGGACTCGATCTCTATCCAGTCCCAACCCACACGACTTCCTGAAGCGCCTGTTCATTCTTTCTCTGGAGGCTTCCAATACATCGCCCCGACGGGTGCCCCGAGCAAGAGACCGAACAGGATCAGTGCCTTCAGCAACTGAGCTGGGCTCATGGGAAGCAGTATCATCGGACTCAGGGCCAAGCCGAGCAGCATCGCCGCAATGAATCCGAGGAGCGTGCCTCGAAGTCGGGAGTTCGCCCACGCGGCGAAGCGCACAACAACCAGACCGATCCCAAGCGCCGCCACAAAGTAGATAGCGATCACGCTGATAAGTGAAATCCCAAGTTTGGATTGTGCCGCCCCAGGTGACCCTAGTTCAGAGCCGATTGCAATCGCTGAGAAAAGCACAGCGAAACCGAGAGGTACGCGACTCGACCTCCACCAGCGGCGAAGGAATGGACGGCTGACAGACGCGTGCATTTCCATCCCCCTAGCGTCTCACAAGCATCCGTGCTTGAAGAGGTTCTTAATGCTGGCAAGTTCCGCGAGGACTGGGAACGCCTTCAAGACCTCATCGCTAAAGACGAAATTCTTAAAGACGGTTCCCCAATGGGCCGCGTCGAATACCGCTCCGAATCCCCCCGCCACCCGCGCCGCATCCGCCATCGCATACACCGTGCGCCCCTCTTTCGCGAGCATGCCAACTAACCTCGCCCAACCGAACAGGCCGAGATCAATGGTCGTCGATAGAAGCAGGGACCCCCACTCGTTCTGACACTGTTCCGAAGTCCAAGGCTTTTCCGCAGGACCTTTCGGGGGTCCTGCCGGCGCGCCGGGGGCCCCGGGACCAACCCCCGTCGGCAGGCGGCCGCCCCGATTCCCAAAGCGGTTGGTCGAGCCTCGATCCAGCGGCGTGCTGAAGGGCCAACCGTTTACAACGATGTCCGGCAGGTTCACCCCCCCGGCCTGCCCCTTACCGATTGTGCAATTTCAGCCGGTGAAAGTGTCCAGTTTCAACCGGTGTTGACACTAAACTCCAGGAAGCTCGGTGTCTCACTCATATTGGCAGAGAGGGTCTCCATCCGGTCGACCCCAGGAGCGTCAATTACTCTCTCCCCCAACCCCGTAGCCAGGTGTAAACAGCGATTGGGAAGCCGAAAAACACTGCGAAAATCAGTGCGGGTTCAACGACGTCGCGGCTCCATGCACGGGGCCCGCTCTCTTCGGTGAGGTCGAGTATCAATAAGGCCGTGCCGATGGGCACCATAGCCAAGATCGCCACGAAGACTCGTCCCACGAAGTTCCTCGTGAGAGGAAGTGCGAGGCCGACGATGATTCCCGCAAGCACCCAGCCGACGACATAGGCCGACAGAATCCCCACAAGCTCCCAGGCATGGGACGCCACCAGTTGCGGCCCCTTTAGGAGAAGTATTACCAGGGCAACGATGCAGTATGCCTTGGCGAAGAACCATCCGGTCTTCGCCATCTCGATGACGTCCCGCCATGGTCGCGAGCGCTTGGTTCGGCAGTTCCGCTCAGTCATCAGGGATCTTGAGGTCACAAACTTCCCGCGCGGTGTGCATTTCTAATGGCTCTGGCGGTTCCAACCAACGGTGCTGCATCCTTGAAGGCCTCCCACAGGTCCACACCAGAAGGAGGAGAGGTCGCCTGCGCTCCGACGCTATACTCTCCCCCCGCCAAAAACGATTCCGCGGTTGCGTCCCGAA
>DASYRI010000178.1:0-20387 GCA_036004545.1 Gemmatimonadales bacterium | reverse complement strand
CGCCTCCGGGCGCCCCCGGGACCGGGCCGCCGCCGCCATGATCCGGAGCCGTTCGGGCGATCCGAGCAGCCCGGTCACCAGCTCTTCCACCTTGCCGGCGGTGAGCTCCGCCTGCGGCAGGTGGATCGCCGCGCCGCTCTCCGCGAGCACCCGTGCATTGGGGCTCTGGTGGTCGGCGGCCGCGGTGGGGAGCGGCACCAGGATGCCGGGTATCCCCCAGGCGCAGAGCTCCGCGATGGTCATCATGCCGGCCCGGGAAAGCGCGATGTCGGCCACGGCGTACGCGTCCGCCATCGGATCGAGGAAATCGAAGACCTGCACCGTCGGCGGCCGGTTCCAGGACCGGAATCGCTCGTAGGTAGCTCGGCCCGCGGCCCAGAGCAGCTGCGCCGGGCCGGGTCCGCCGGCGTCGAGCCAGCCCGCGACCGCCTGATTGATCGCGAGTGCGCCCTGGCTTCCGCCGGTCACGAGGAGGACGGGCCGAGAGGGATCCAGGCCGAATCGGCGGATTGCCGACGGCCGGAGGCCGGAATCGGGTGGGCGGATGGGGGAGCCGGTTTCCACGATCTCGGTGTGGCGGCCGGCCCGAAGGTGCCGCCGGGCCTCCGGCACCCCCAGCCAGATCTCCTGGACGAGCCGAGCCAGGCGACGGGTGGCGAAGCCGGGGTAGGCGTTCTGCTCCTGGATGGCCGTCGGGATCCCGCGCCGCGCCGCCCGCCAGACCACCGGACCCGCCGCGTACCCGCCGGTGCCGATGACCAGGCCCGGCCGCTCGAGGTCGAGGAGCCGGTCCACTTCCCGGAGGAGCCGGACCACGAGAAAGGGCCATCGAAGGTTCTTCCACCACTGCCGGCGATAGATCGGCTCGGCGGGAAGCAGGTGAAAGGGAAAATCGCGGGTGGGCAGGATCCTGGCCTCGACGCCGCGAGTCGCGCCCGCGAGGACGATGCGCCGGCCGGGATGCGCAACCCGGAGCGCCTCCGCGATTGCCAGGGCGGGCATGAGGTGGCCACCGGTGCCGCCGCCGGCAATTAAGACCGTCAACGGTGAACGGTCAACAGTCAACGGGAATCGCCGGACGCAAGGACGCGAAGACGCAACGACGGAAAGCCGCGAGGACGCAACACCGCCCGCCCGCGGGGCCGGTCCCGTGGACCGTTGACCGTTGACTGTTCACTGCGGTACGGGCCTCCCCCTGCCCCTCCCGATGTTCACGAGCACCCCCACCGACACCAGCGCGATGACCAGCCCCGAGCGGCCGTAGGACATGAAGGGAAACGCGAGACCGGTCGTGGGCATGAGCCCCAGGTTCACCGCGGCATGCAGCAGCGCGGTGAGCGCCACGCTCGCGGTGAGTCCGGTCGCGAGGTACTGGCCGAACGGGTCCGGGGCGGTCCGGGCGATGCGGAAGCCGAGCCAGCAGAACACCGTGAAGAGCGCGGCGACGATGAGCACGCCGGCGAAGCCCCACTCCTCGCCGATCGTGCTGGCCAGGAAGTCGGAGTAGGCATAGGGCAGATACCGCATCTTGAGCTGGCCGTGCCCGAAGCCGACGCCGAACGGTCCGCCCGAGCCGAAGCCGAGCAGCGCCTGGGAGAGCTGGAAGCCGGCATCGCCGCACGGCTCGAGGAAGCAGCGCAGCCGCTGCAGCCGATAGGGCTCGGCCCAGATGAGCGAGACGCCGGCGAAGAGCCCCGCCACGCCGAGGAGGAGGAAGTGGCCGATCTTCGCCCCGGCGGTGAACAGCACCACCCCCCCCACGAACGCGATCAGCGCCGCCATCGACAGATTGGGCTCCAGCAGCACCAGCAGCGAGACGACGCCGAGGACCAGCAGGAACGGCAGTACGCCGGTCTTGAAGCCCCGGATCGCCTCGCCCTTCTTGGCCGCGAGCATCGCCGCCCAGACGGCCACGGCGAATCGCGCCGCCTCGGATGGCTGCAGGTTGAGCGGGCCCAGGGTGATCCAGCGCCGGGCGCCGTTGACCGGCGCGCTGATCGGGCGGGTGAACGGGAGGAGCGGAACGATCAGCAGGGCGATCGAGCCGAGGAGGAGCGGCCAGGCCAGCGCGCGCCAGCGGTGGTATTCCACCCGCGCGACGACGACCATCGCGACGGCGCCGGCGGCGGCGCCGGTCAGCTGCTTGAGGAAGAACCCGAACGCGTTCCGCTCGAAAGTGGCGGCGCCGTACAGGCTCGCGATCCCGACCACCGTGAGCACCGCGCTGATCGCCGCGAGGAGGCGGGTCTCCCAGCGCAGCTCCCCCGGGTGGTGGATCGTCGGGCGGTCTACCATCCCTCCACGATCTCCCGGAAGCGGCGCCCGCGCTCCTCGTAGTTGGTGAACATGTCATAGCTGGAGCAGGCGGGCGAGAGGAGCACCACGTCGCCGGGCCGGGCCAGCGACCGGGCCCTGGCCATCACTTCGTCGAAGCTGCCCCCCCCTCCGCGCACCAGCGGCACGCCGGCCTTCGCGAGATCGTGCCGGACGATGGGCTCCGCCTCGCCGTAGGGGATCACCGCCCGGCAGCGGCGCTGCAACAGCGGCCCGAGCCTGGTGTACGGCTCTCCCTTGTGCCGGCCTCCGAGGAGAAGCACGAAAGGCCGGATGAGCGCGGCGACGGCGACCTCGGTCGAGGCGATGTTGGTGGCCTTCGAGTCGTTGAGGTACAGCACCCCGTCCAGCTCCCGGATCGGCTCCATCCGGTGGGGCAGCGCGCGGAAGCTCCGGAGCCCTTCGGCCAGGAGCGTGACGGCCACGCCCGCGGCGCGGACCGCGAGCGCCGCCGCGAGGGCGTTGGCCACATTGTGGTCGCCGAGCAGGGCGAGCTCGCCGCGGGGCAGCAGCTGCTCCCCGCCCAGGCGGAGCAGGCCGGGCGCCCGGTCGTACCAGGCGTCCGCGCGCGCCCGCACCGAGAAGCGGAGCTGCCGTCCCGCGACGCCGGCGGCGAGGCCCTGCGACTCGGAGTCGTCCGCGTTCATCACCCAGACCGACTCCGGGCCGGCGTTCCGGTAGAGCAGCCGCTTGTCGGCGAAATAGTCCTCGAGCGCCGGGTAGCGGTCCAGGTGGTCGGGCGCCAGGTTGGTCAGCACGCCGATCGTCGGGCGGAGCGAGGGCATGTCGTGCAGCTGAAAGGAGGAGAGCTCGACCGCGAGCCACTCCGGCCGCTGCGTCGCCAGCGCGAGGTCCGAGAGCGGCCTCCCGATGTTCCCCACCGCCGCCGCGCGGCGGCCGCCCGCCGCCAGCAGGTGGCCGATCAGCGCCGTCGTCGTGGTCTTGCCGTTGGTCCCGGTGACCGCGATGTACGGCACCCCCGCCAGCGCCTCGAGCCCGAGCTCCGCTTCGGCGCGAACCGGCACGCCGGCGGCCCGCGCCGCGGCGATCGGCGGGGCGTCCGGCGGCACCCCCGGCGACACGATGCACAGCGCCGCCCGGCCGATCCGCGCCAGATCGTGTCCGCCCAGCTCCACAAAGGCGCCGAGGCCGCGAAGCTCCCGCGCCGTGCTCTCGAGCGCCGGGCCGCGGCCGGCGTCGGAGGCGTAAACGGGAACCCCCTCGCGGCGGAGCAGCCGGGTCGCCGCCACGCCGCTCCGTCCCAGCCCGATCACGCTGGCCTCGCGCGGCATCAGCGCAGCTTGAGCGTCGCCAGCGCGATCAGCGCGCAGAAGATGCCCAGGATGTAGAAGCGGGTCACCACCGCGGATTCGGCCCACCCGCGCTTCTCGAAATGGTGGTGAAGCGGCGCCATGCGGAAGACCCGGTGGGCGTCGGCGTATTCCCTCCCCCGGGTCCGCTTGAACCACTTGTACACCCCCATCTGGAGCATCACCGAGAGCTGCTCCGCCACGAACACCCCGCCGATGATGACCAGCAGGAATTCGGCCTTGAGCAGGATCGCCACGGTGCCGAGCCCGCCCCCGATGGCCAGGCTTCCGGTGTCGCCCATGAACACCTCGGCCGGGTGGGCGTTGAACCAGAGGAAGCCGAGCGCGGCGCCCATCAGGGCGGCGCAGTAGACGGTGAGCTCGCCGGCGTTGGGCAGGTAGTAGAACTGGAGGTAGCTGGTCGCGTCCACCCGCCCGAGCACGTAGGCGAAGAACGCGAAGGCCGCCGCCGCGATCGCGGTGAGCCCGGCCGCGAGGCCGTCGAGCCCGTCGGTCATGTTGACGGCGTTGCTGGTTCCGCTCACGACGAAGGTGACGAACGCCACGTAGACCCACGGGTCGAACCGCAGGATCGTGTACTTGAGGAACGGCAGCGTGGTGGCCGTCGCGGGGAGGATCGCCGGGGAGACCACCGGCCACCAGAGCAGGTAGAGGCCGAGCGCCAGGCCGAACACCACCTGCAGGACGAGTTTCCACTTGGCAACCAGGCCGCGCGACTTGCCCTCGACGATCTTGAGATAGTCGTCCACGAACCCGATCGCGCCGGACCACAGCGTCGCCAGCAGCGCCACGACGATGAACCGGTTGGTGATCGGGGCCCACAGCAGGGTCGGAATGATCGTGGCGAGCAGAATGATGAGCCCGCCCATCGTCGGCGTGCCCCGCTTTCCCTGGTGGCTCGCCAGCCCCTCGGCCCGGATCACCTGGCCGATCTTGTGGGCGCGGAGCCTGGCGATGATCGCCGGGCCGACCAGGAAGGCGAGCAGCAGCGCAGTGAGCATCGCGCCCGCCGCCCGGAAGCTGATATAGGTGAAGAGATTGAAGAGGAGGTGGCTTCGGGCGAAGGGAGCGAACAGGTGGTACAGCATCGCGACTCAGGCCGTGGGGGACGACGGGCGAGCCGCAAGATCGGGGAGGATCCGCTCCAGCGCAACGCCCCGGCTCCCCTTGAGCACGACGAGCTCGCCGCCGGTGAGGCGCTCCGCGAGCAGCGGGCCCATCGTCAGGGCGTCGGGCGCGGTGAGCAGGCGGTCGCCCAGGGCCGCGCGGTGGGGCTCGAGCGCCGCGGCGAAGTCGCCGACGGCCGCGAGGAGGTCGGGACGAAGCCCCACCAGCTGGGTCGCGATTTCCCGGTGAAGCGCGGCGGCGGCCTCGCCCAGCTCCAGCATCGTGCCGGCCACGAACACCAGGCGGCGGTCCCCGCGCAGCACGCGGGACAGCTCGATCGCGGCGCGAAAGGACGCCGGGTTGGCGTTGTAGGCGTCATTCAGAATGGTGAACCCGCCGAGTTGGGTGAGCTCGGAGCGGCCGCCGGGCAGCTCGAGCGCCTCCAGACTCCGCGCCACCCGTGCCGGCTCGAGCCCGAGCGCTTCCGCCGCCGCCCAGGCGACCATCGCGTTGGCGGCCTGGTGTCGGCCCCGGGCGTCGAGCAGAAACGTCTGGCCGGCGACCGTCACCCGGGGCCGTCCGTCGGCGGTGAGCTCGACCGAAGTCGGCACCCGGTCCGCCCCGGCGAGGCCCGCCGTCACCACCTTCCGGGCGCGCCGGCGGGCCTGCTCGGCGAGTGCGGAAGGCTCGGTCCCCACCACCGCGAAGGGGACCCCCTCGGCGAGCGCGAGCTTTTCACGGAGCACCCCGTCGCGGCTGCCGAAGCCTTCCAGGTGTCCCGCCGCCACGTTGGTGATCACCGTGAGGCTCGGCTCGATGACCACGCGGTGGCGCGCCATTTCCCCGGGAAGGCTGGCGCCCGCCTCCACCACCATCGCCTCGGTGCCCTCGGGCGCCTCGAGGATGGTGAGCGGCACGCCCACCAGATTGTTGAGGTTCTTCCTGGTGGCGTGGGTCCGGTAGCGGGTGCGGAGCGCCGCGGCGAGCATCTCCCTGGTCGAGGTCTTGCCGTTGCTGCCGGTCACCGCGATCACCGGTCCCGGAATCGCCCGGCGGCGGGCCCGCGCGAGGTCACCCAGCGCGAGGTTCGGGTCGTCCACCTCGTAGTAGGCGAGACCGTCCACCGCCGCCGTTCCCCGGCGAACCACCGCGCCGCTCGCGCCCGCCTCCCGCGCCGCGGGCAGGAAGTCGTGGGCGTCGAAGCGATCTCCCCGCAATGCGACGAAGAGCGATCCTTGCGGCAGCGCGCGGGAATCGGTGGACACCGCGCTGAACCCGGTGTCCGGGACGGAGGACGCGGCGGGAAGCCCCAGCGCGGCCCGCACCGACGAGTCATCCCACCGCATCCCTGCCCCCTGCCCCCTGACTCCCGATCCCTCTCAGGTCCCGCACGATCTCGGCCTCGTCGAAGTGGAGATGCTCGCGCCCGATCACCTGGTAGGTCTCGTGGCCCTTTCCGGCCAGCAACACGGTGTCCCCCGCCTGTGCCGCCCGGAGCGCCGCGGCGATGGCCTCCCGCCGGTCGGTGACCCGGAGGCTCGCCGCGCCGGACGGAAGGCCGGCCATGATCTCGTCGATGATGGCGTCCGGATCTTCGGTGCGGGGATTGTCGGAGGTGACGACCGTGAGGTCCGCGAGATGCGCTGCGATGCGGGCCATCTGGGGACGCTTTCCGCGGTCGCGGTCGCCGCCGCAGCCGAACAGCACGATGAGCCGGCCCGCGGTCACCGGGCGGAGCGCGCCGAGCGCGCGCTCCAGCGCGTCGGGGGTGTGGGCGTAGTCCCGGAGCACCACGAAGGGGTCGGAGACGATGCGCTCCATCCGCCCCGGCACCTGGGGCGCGAGCGCGAGCGCCTCGGCCACATCGGCGAGGCACTGGCCCAGGCCCAGCGCGACCGCGGCGGCGGCGATCGCGTTGCTGACGTTGAACCCACCCGGCATGGGGAGCGCAACGTCCCGGATCCCGTAGCGGCCCTCCAGGCGGAACCGGCTTCCGGTGGGTCCCAGGACCAGGTCCACCGCGCGCAGATCGGCGCCGGCATCGAAGCCGTAGCGCACCGTGCCCGCCGTACGAGGGACCGCGGCCCACGCGGGATCGTCGGCGTTGAGGGCGACCACCGCCTCCTTGCCGAGGAGCGCGAGCAGCTTGAGCTTCGCGGCGTGATAGTGCTCCATGGTCCCGTGGTAGTCGAGATGATCGCGGGTTAGGTTGGTGAACACCGCGGCCTGGAACAGGAGCCCGTCGAGCCGACTCTGGTCGAGGCTGTGGGACGACGTTTCCATCGCCACCCGCCGGACCCCGCGATCGCGGAGGGCGGCGAAGGTGGCCTGGAGGTCCACCGGCCCCGGCGTGGTGAGCGAGCCGGCGGCCGAGGGAACGGCCCCTCCCGCCCCGTCGAAGGCGCCGAGGGTGCCGATGCTCCCGGTGACCCCGTCCCGGTTGAGGAGGTGACGCACCAGCCCCGCCGTGGTGGTCTTGCCGTTGGTGCCGGTGATGCCCACGAGCGTCATCCCCGCCGCGGGATCGCCGTACCAGGCCCGCGCCAGCGCCACCGCGGCGCGGCGCCCGTCGTACACCACGACCTGCGGCGCCGCGGCGTCCACCGGCCGCTCCACCACGAGGCCCGCGGCCCCACGGGCCACCGCCTCGGCGACGAAGCGGTGCCCGTCGGCCTGGGACCCGCGCACCGCGATGAAGAGCGTTCCCGGTCGGACGCTCCGGCTGTCGGTCGTCACGCCGCAGAGCGCCGGGAGCGCCGGAGGCGCCGCCGCCAGGAGCCCCTCGCGCCGGAGTGAGGCGAGCAGCTCCGCACCCTCGGTCACGGGCGCTTCGCCTCGCTCCCGGCGTAGAGCGTCACGGTGCGACCGGTGGCGACCGAATCGCCGGCGGCGGGAAGGCTCCGCACCACTCGGCCGCTCCCTTCGATGCGGACCCGGAAGCCGCGCTGGTGAAGCGCGAACGCCGCCTGGCGCACCGTACGGCCCGAGACATCCGGCACCAGGACCACCGGCGGCGGCGGCGGCGCCCCGGCCGGCAGCGGGAGCCGCACCGCGACCGCCGGGCCGTGCTCGTCGGTGTCGTCGCGCGGAGCCAGGGGAACCGGGCGGGGGGCCTCGACGCTCTGATCGGCGATCGCGCTCCGGTCAATCGTGCTCCGCCGGGCGGCCAGCGCCTGGCGCAGCATGTCGGCCGTCATCGGCGCCGCGGTCAGTCCGCCGTAGTACTCGCCGCGCGGCCGGTCAATGGTGACGATCACCACCAGCTGCGGGTCCCGGGCGGGAAAGATCGCGGCGAAAGAAGCCCGGTAATCGGCCGCGCCGTAGCCAGTGCTCCCCCGCTCCCGCGCCGTGCCGGTCTTCCCGATCAGGCCGTAGCGGAGCTGCCCCCTGCCGCCGGTGCCCGAGTCGGTGGCGGCGAGGGCGAGGAAGCCCCGGATCGCGGCCGCGACTTCGCGACTCACGACCCGGCGCACCGGCTCCGGCTCGTGGCGGTACAGCACCTCGCCGTCCGAGCTCCGGATTTCGCGGATGAGCGTGGGCGCCAGCAGCAGCCCGTCGTTGGCGAGGGCCCCGTACGCCGCGGCGAGCTGCAGCGGCGTCACCTGGATCGCGTAGCCCATCGCCATGCTCTGGGCCTCGTAGCCGGGCTGCCAGGTGTCCGGCCGGAGCAGCCGGCCCGAGGCCTCCGAGGGAAACTCGACCCCGGTGGGGGCGCCGAAGCCGAAGGCGCGGAGCAGATCGTAGTGCTCCTCCCATCGGAGCTTCCGGGAGAACTTCGCCATCGCGATGTTGCTCGAGAACTGAATCGCCCTGGCGAGGGTGAGCGGCTCCTCGTGCGCGTGGGTGTCGTTGATGGTGCGGGTGTGGCCGCGGGACGTCTGGTAGGTCCACTTGCCGTGCTCGCCGGTGACCGTCTCGGTGCGGCCCACCCGGCCCAGGGCGAGCAGCGCCGCCGCGGTGAAGGGCTTGGCGGTGGACCCGGGCTCGAACGCGCCGGTGAACACCGAGGCCGTCGCTTCGCCGCCGGCGGCCGAGAGCGAGGCGAGGGCGAGGAGCTCTCCGCTCCGGGGATCGAGGAAGACGACGTCGCCTCCCTGGGCCCGGAACTCCCGGAGCGCCGCGGCCAGCGATTGCTCCGCGATGCCCTGGAGCTCGGCGTCGAGCGTGAGGACCACATCGTGCCCGGCGACCGGCTCCCGCACCAGACGGCCGGGCGACTGATAGCGCGAGCCGGACGCGTCGCGCAGGTCGGTGGTGAGCCCGGGCTGTCCGGCGAGGAGCGAGTCGAGCGAGCGCTCCAGCCCGGAGAGCCCGCGCCCGCCCTCCGGCACGAGGGCCCCGACGATCGGCGCCGCGAGGCGGGTACTCGGGTAGGCCCGGCTGTACACCGTCTCGAGGTGCACGCCCTGGAGGGAGCGGAGCGATGCGATCTGGGTGGCGGTCCAGGGGCCCTGAAGCCACAGGTATTTCGGGGTGCCGCGGCGAAAAGTCCGGCGGATCGGATCGCCGGGGAGGCCGAGGTCGCGCACCAGCCGGCGGACCACCCGCTGGGTATCCGTCACCTCGTTGAGCGCGATCTGGACGTGGTACCTGGGCTGCGAGATGGCGAGCGGCGTTCCGTTCCGGTCGTAGATCGTGCCACGCCGCGGCTCCAGCTGGCGCGAGACGGTGCGCAGCTTCGCGGCCCGCAGCGCGAGCTCCCGGCCCTTCACCAGCTGCAGGTAACCCGCCCGGCCGATGACCAGCAGGAGCCCCGCCCCGAGGGCCACCTGCAGCGCCACGATCCGGGCGACCGGCTTGGCCATCAGGGGTCCCCGCCCCGGCCCCGCGAGGCGCCGAGCGTGTCCACCCGGATCAGGGTGTTTTCGGAATCACTCGGCAGGTGGAAGCCGGCGCGCTCCATGAGGGGCACCAGCACGCTCCGGCTGGTCGCGGTCCGGATCTGGCGGCGGAGCTCCTCGCGGGCGCCCTCGAGCGTCACCCGGCCCTCCCGGAGCCGACCCAGGCGGCGCGCGGTACGGAGCGCATCGCCCTGCCGCGCCACCACCGCGACCGCCGTTGCGAGGAACAGCAGCAGCCACAGCAGGAGCCAGTGGCGGCCCTTAAGCGTCATGCGCGGTCCGGAACACCCGGAGCCGGGCGCTCCGGGCGCGCGGGTTGGCGACGATCTCGGCCGGCTCCGGCACGCTGCCGCCGCGCGGCGTTTCGACGCCGAGCCGGCGGCCCCGGCAGGTGCAGACCGGCTGCGCGGGCGGGCAGATGCAGGCGCGGCTCCACTCATGAAAGGCGTGCTTCACGACCCGGTCCTCGCCCGAATGATAACTGATGACCGCCAGGCCCCCGCCCGGCCGGAGCGCGTCGCGCAGGGCCGGAAGCGCCTCGGCCAGGCCGACCAGCTCACCGTTGACGGCGATCCGAATCGCCTGGAAGATCCGGGCGAAGTCGTCGGGCCCGGACGCCGGACCGAGCACCGCGCGAATCGCATTCACCAGATCGTCGCTGGTCGCGAAGGCGGCCCGCTCCCGCCGCCGCGCGATCTCGCCGGCCAGCCGGTGGGCCCGCCGCTCGTCGGCATAGTCGGCGAGCCAGCCGCGCAGCTCTTCCCGCGACGCGGTGTTGAGCACCTCCGCCGCGGTGGGCCCGCCCCGGCTCATGCGCATGTCGAGCGGCGCGCCGGGCCGGAAGCTGAAGCCGCGGCCTTCCTCGTCGAGCTGCCGGGAGGAGACGCCGAGATCGAGCAGGATGAAATCGGGAGCGAAGGCCTCGATCGCGGCGCTCGCCTCGGCGCTCGCGTAGGACGCCTCGAGGTAGCGCACCCCCTCGTCGCCGAGCCGGGAGCGCGCCGTGCGGATGGCGTCCGGGTCGCGGTCCAGGGCGAGGAGCTCTGCGCCGCCCTGGCGGAGCGCCTCCGCGTGGCCGCCGTCGCCCACCGTGCCGTCCACGATCCGCCGCGCGCCGTGAGCGGCGGCCACCACCGCCTGAAGCAGGACCGACTGATGCAGCACGACGTTCACCGTTGACCGTTCACCATTCCTGCCGTTCCCCGAAAAACTACACCCCGTCCGGCGGCGGAACGGGGTGGCAGGCGCAACCTGAGCGGGGCTGACGGGGCTCGAACCCGCGACCTCCGCAGTGACAGTGCGGCACTCTAACCAAGCTGAGCTACAGCCCCTGTTGCGAAGCTCCGGAATGTAGAGGGACCGAGCCTCACTTGCAATACGCTTTGATGAGCGAGTTCACGTGCGCGACGAACTGATCGATGCTCGAAAGCCGGGGCGCCACCGTCGGCTTGTTGATCTCCTCCCCTGCCCGGAGCGCCGGTCCCGCCTCCTCGAGCAGCGTCTTCATCTGCTGCGACATGGGACAGGACTTGGTGCTGGTCGCCTCCTTGTCCATGTCGGCCACCATCTGGAACGCTGCGATGCCGAGGACGAAGTTGCCCACCTTCGCGGTCTGGCTGGCCGCCGGCGCAAGCTTGAGGACTTCCCGCGCCATATCGGCGGCCAGGCTCCAGTCCGCGGGCGGCTGGAGGAAGGGGAACGCGCCGCGGGCCAGGATCGCCGCCATGTTGCCCTTGTCATCCGGGTTGCCCAGCCGCTCGACATACGGGGCCAGGCCAAGCGCGTCGCGGCCGCGCTTGGCGTCCGCGAAGAATTTCGCGATCCGCAGCACCGGCTTCACGTCGGACGAGTCCACCGCCATGAGCCGCGTGGTCACCGCCACCGCGCTGTCCCCCGGGCCGGCCAGGCTGTAGGCCTCGGCCAGTTTCGAGAGCAGGTACCCGTTCGTGGGGTACTTCCCCACGCCCTTCTGGGCCCAGGCCAGCAGGTTGGCCGTGTCGGGGGGCTCGATGGAGAGCGCGAGCATCATCTTGGTGAAGAAGGTGGTGTCCGCCTTGGTGCTGTCCAGCGCGTAGATCTGCTCCAGCGCGTCCACCGCGCACTTCCGCTTCTCCGGCTTCTCCTCGGCCTGCACGATGCACGCGCTGAAGAGGAGATCCCAGAAGTCGAGGTTCTTGTCGTCGATCTTGAGCCCCTCGCGGGCCACCTCCTCCGCCGCGTCCGGGCGACTGTAGCGCTGGAAGAGCTGGAACGCCTCCTTGCGAAGCGCCTCGTTGGTTGGCGCTACCCGGAGCATCTGCTTGTAGGTTTCGATGACCGCGTTGCTGTCGGCCTTGGCCTGGTACTGGACCGCCAGGTCGTTCCACACCTTGAGGGCGAGCCCGTCACCCTTGGCGGCCTTCTTCAGGTGGCTCACGATGCTGTCTACCGGAGCCTTCCTGGCCTTGGAGATCTGGGCCAGGCACCACTCGGCGAGGCCGTAGTCCGGCTGGCTCTTGAGGGCTTTGAGGGCCGCCTCGGTGGCCTTGGCGGCATTGGTGAGCCGCAGGCTCTCGCACAGCCGCGCATCCGGGAGTGCGTGGAACGCCGCGTTCAGGGAGTCTCCCACCCGGGCGCCGAACTCCTCGAAGGACTGGTTGGGCGCCTGGGTGACCCGGACCATCTGGCCGGCGTCGTCACTGGTGCCGGCGAGGCGGGCCTCGACGGTATAGCGGCCGCCCTCTCCGCGGAGCATCGTGCCCAGGACCATGGTCCGCGCGCTCAGCGAGGTAGCCAGCTGCTGGGCCACCATCGGCTGGAGCACCGCGTCCACCGAAAACGCGTACTGCGTCAACGCCTCGTTCATCTGGGCGCGCAGCACGACCTTGAACCACCGGTCCGCGATCCGCTCGATCCGATCCCGCATGCCCGCGCCGATCCGCACCGAGGCGGCGGAATCCTGGGACGAGAAGCTGTGCGGATTGGCGACCATCAGGCGCGGCAGATTCACCGGGGGCTGGGTCGGCCGAGTCGAGCGCAGCTGCGCCTCGACCGCCGCACTCGAGAGCGCGGCGACGACACCGGTGAGCACCAATGAACGGAAGCGCATGCCGAACCACCTCCGAGCAGGAACCGCCCCGGCGGGGCGGAGGACGCCGCGCCCGATCAAGGCGCGGAGGAATGGGCGAAGAGGGATTCGAACCCCCGACATCCTGCGTGTAAGGCAGGCGCTCTGAACCGCTGAGCTATTCGCCCCGGCGAACTTTCGGAGCGCGCCCACCTTACCTGGGGGACGCATTTGATCGCGCCCCCTGCACGTCCGCCCGGGCGCGGCCTCCGCTCAGAGCGCGATGGCCAGTGGGAAGAGCACGCAATACCCCACGACCAGCAGCACCGCCGCGAGGCTGGGGGCGCCGGCGTGGAGGATGAGATACCCCGCGACGAGACAGATCGTCGCCGCGGCAAGCATCGCCACGTTGCGCCGCCCGAGCAACCCGCGGCGCCCTCCTCCCTGCGCGTCCGATGTCGCCATAAGAGAGGCAAAGCTACGATGTTGGACCCTCCCGATCAAGCGGAGGCGGTTGCTCCTCGTCCGGCTCCACGACCCACCCCTGGTCGAGCGCGGCGCGCCGCGGCCGGTCCCGACGGCGCCGGAGCCAGACCGCGGCAAGCAGGGCGCCCGCGGCCAGCGCCCAGAGGCCGCCCGCCATCACCCAGACCAGGAGCCCGTAGCGCCGGCGCACGTCCTTCTGCCACTCGAGCTCGAAGCGCCCGAGGGGCGAGCCGGTAGTGGCCAGCACCGCGGCCGCGAAGTCTTCTCCCCGGCCGAGGCGATCCAGCAGCGGGGCGAGGCTCCGCTCCGGATTCCGGCGGGCCAGCATCGCCACGGCCGAGGCCGCGAGGGCGTAGGCCGCCTCGGCGTCCGACTGGGTGGCGCGGAGCGCCCGGTCCAGCTCGTAGAATCCGGGCAGGTTCCCCCGGGCCACGGTGAGGTTGAGCCGGAGCGCTTCCAGCCGGTCCCACTCGCCCGCCGCCACGGCGGCGTAGCCCTCGTCGAACCAGAGGGGTACCCGCACCCGCACCGCGTCGTGCAGCGCGAAGTGCGCCAGCTCGTGCCGCAGGATTTGCCCGGGATCGCCGGCGTCCGCGCGGATGACCACCGTCCTGGCCCCCGGGAGAGCGAAGCCCGCTCCCCAGGATGGCGCGGGACCGTGGAGGATCCCGTCCAGCGAGCCGCCGCCGCGCACCACGATGAGCCGAAGCGGCCCGGTCACCCGCCGGCCCAGGCCGTACCACTCCCTCGGCCGGCCGGCCGCTTCCGCCAGGGAAATGGCGAGGGTGAGATCGGGTTTCCGGGCGACGGCGAGCACCTCACCCACCTGGACCCCCTGGTAGTCCGGCGGCGGGGCGGTCCCTTGCAGAAGTGCGAGGATCAGGACGAGCGGGACCGCGGCACCTCCTCGCCCCTCGCCGTGCTCTCGAGGAGCTCCTGGCAGCGGCGGGCCCAGGGCCCGAATTTGTTGGCGGCGGCGCCCTCGGTCCAGCTCTCCCGGGCCGCGTCGTGCCCGCCCGCGAACCACTGCGCCCGGCCGAGATCGTACCAGGCCTCCGTCAGGCTGGGACCGAGGACGACGGCCTTCCGCAGGAAGCCCTGCGCGTCCTGGTACATGCCCCGCTCCAGGTACACCAGCCCGAGATAATGGTGGGCGTAGAGCGTCGCCTTCTGGTCGTTGTCGAGCCGGATAGCGCGGGAGAGGTGCTCGATCGCCTCGCCGAAGATCCGCTTCTGCATGCAGATGTAGCCGACGTTCACCCGGGCGAGCGCGTTGGCCGGCTCCCGGACGAGGACCCGCGAGAAGCTGCTCAACGCATCGTCGTATTGCCGGGCGAGCATCTGGGCCCAGCCCAGGAGCGACTCGGCCTGGACGTCGCCCGGCGAGAGCTCCAGCGCCCGGCGGAGCGCCTGGATCGCGCCGTCCGGGTCGCCGAGGGAAATCAGGCTCCAACCCTTCTCGATGAAGGTCGAGGCGCCCAGGTGGTCCTGATGGAGCCGCGGCTGGCCGATGATTCCGGGCGCGCCGGCGGCGTCCCCGGCCGCGAGCTGTTTGTAGCGCTCCACCAGACCGCGAATCTCCTCCTTGAGCCGGCCCAGCTCGGCGAGCCCCGATTCCACGCTGCGGAACAGGGCGATGATCCGCCGCTTTCCCTCCTCGCGGACCGCCGGGGACGGGCTCCCCGCCAGAAGGGTGGCGATCGCCTCGAATTCGTGGCGGAGCGCGCCGGCTGGGGTGTCGCGGGTGGACTCGGTCACAGCTCGACCCGATCGTGCTCGTAGGAGGTCACCACCACCCGGCCGGTGGCGACGTCGAAGCTCAGCGAGCGGCCGTACTCCCCGCCGACCAGCTCCCCGATCAGCCGGATCCGGTGCCGGTGCAGCGCTTCGCGCACGGCCAGCACGTTCCGCTCGCCCATCTGGATGGTGCCGGGCGGCTGCAGGGCCGTGAACATGCTGGCGCCGCCGACCAGTCGCGCCGTGAGCTGGCGCTGGACCGCGCCGAGCCCGAGCAGCCCCTCCAGCAGGCCGGCCACCGCGATCGGGGCGTAGCGGCCCGGCGAATCGGACCGGGCCCGCCCCACGCTCGGGGAGGGCAGCAGCACGTGCGCGATGCCGCCGACCGCCTCGACCGGGTCGTGCAGAATGACCGCCACGCAGCTGCCCAGTCCGAGGGCCGCGAACACGGCCGGCGCCCGCGCGACCCTGAGCTCGGCGATGCCGACGTTCACCCGGTCCCCGGTCACGCCGCCCTCCGGTAGATCCGGTGGGTGGGGTCCACCGGCGCGAGGGCCGCTTCCGGAATCGCGAACAGCGATTCGGTGCGCCCCAGCACCAGGAGTCCGCCGGGCCGGAGGCCGTTGAAGGCCGCTTCGAGCAGCCTGCGCTGGCCGTCCCGTCCGAGGAAGATGAGCACGTTGCGGCAGCAGACCAGCTCGAACCGCGCCGGCGCCGGCGCGGCGGCGGTGAGATCCTCCCGGCGAAACGTCACCCTGGCCCGCACCGCGGAGTCCACTTCGAAGCGGCCCTCGCGAATCGCGCCATAGGGATGGTCGAGCACCTTACGAATCGCCTCGACCACCTGCCCCGGGTAGCGGCCCGCCTCGGCCACGGCCAGTGCCCGGGCGTCCACGTCCGAGGCGATCACCTGAAACGGCTCCGCGCCGGACTGGTCTCCCCGCCGCACGGCATCCTGGAGCAGCATCGCCAGCGACCAGGCCTCCTCGCCGGTAGCGCATCCCATGCTCCACGCGGCGATCGGGCGCCGGAGGCCCGGCGGTTCCTTCTCGAGGAGATCCCGCAGCCGCCCCCAGGTGTCCGGATTCCGGAAGAAGCTGGTGACCCGGATGGAGAGGGTGTGCAGCAGCCGATCCACCTCCGCGGCGTCTTCGGCGAGCAGCGCGGCGTACCCCGATAGGCTGGCCACGCCGCGGGCGCGCATCCGCACCTCGATCCGCCGGCGGAGGCAGGAGTCCTTGTACCACTCGAACCCGCCCCCACCCCGCCGGGCGAGCTGCCGGACCACTTCGGCGAGCCCGAAATCCTTGCGGGTCACGAGGCGACCTCGAGGGTGTCGAGATTCACCCGGGCGAGCTGGTGCGCCGGATTGAGCGCCACGGCGCGCTCCCAGCATTCCCGGGCCCGCGCGATGTCCCGGCGCCGGAAGGCGAGGTTGCCGAGCTTGAAGAAGACGTCGTCGCCGAGCCCGGGATCGAGCGCCGCCGCGCGCTCGTAGAGGGTGGCCGCCTCTTCGTAGCGACCGGAGCGATAGCAGAGATCTCCCATGTTCTTGAACGGCTGGGGGAATCCGGCCTCGTCCGCCAGCACGCCGCGCAGCAGCGTCTCGGCCTCGGCCGCGGCGCCGGAGGCCTCCAGCAGCACCGCGAGATTGTTCCGCAGCACCGGGTCGTGCGGGTAGCGCTCGGCGCCCTCGCGCGCGATCCCGAGGGCGGCGCCGAGATCCGCCCCGACGGCTGCGGCGCGCGCGGCCGCCCAGTACCAGATCGCGGGCGGAGTGTCGCCGTAGAGGCCCCGGGCGTGCTGCAGCCGCTGGTGGGCCACCGCCGGCTGCTGGCGCTTGAGGGCCAGGATGCCCCACCCGGTGTGAACCCGCGGCTCGCCCGCCGCGCGGCCGGCGGCTTCGGCGAGCACCGCTTCCGCGTGATCGAAGCGACCCAGGGACTCGAGCGCCACGCTGAGGTTCAGCAGCAGCGCCGGCCGCGGCCCGCTCCGATCAATCGCCTGGCGGAAGAGATCGGCCGCCTCGGCCCACTGGCCCTGGCGCGCGGCGATGAGGCCCAGGTACCACGGCGCCGACCCCTCGGAGGGCCGGAGCTCGGCCACCCGCCGGAATTCGCGCAACGCCTCCTCCAGCATCTCGGTGCGGTAGAAGGCGATGCCCAGATTGCGGTGCTCCTCGATCTGGGCCTCGAGCATCCGCGAGGGCGCCGCCATCGAAGACGCGCCGACCTTGTGGGCGAGCCCGGCGGTGAGCAGGCCGAAGAGCGCCTGCGCCGTCTCGAACTCCGAGAGTCCGGATGCGTCAATGACCTCGCGCACGTCGCGCTGGCCGTCCAGCAGCGGGACGATGCGCCGCTGGGCCTCGGTGAGCTCAGCCTGGTGGCCCTCGACCTGCGCCGTCAGGACCGCGAAGATGAGGTCGAAGCTCGGGATCTTCTTTTCGAACAGACTCCACTCGTCCACCCGCCGCGCGCCCTCGAGCAGGAGGGACTCGGGGTTGATCCGCTCGAGCTCGTCCTGCACCTCGGGCCGGACTCCCGCCTCGAAGCTGAACGTCCCCGTATCCCAGGCGAACAGGGTGTACACCGCCTCCTCGATCTGGAGCCGCACGTGGCGGCGCAGATCCTTGGGAGTGAGCACGCCGAGGCTCACCAGCAGCTCGCCCACCCGGCGGCCGGGCGCCCCGGCCTGCAGCGCGAGCGCCTGCTCGATCTGGGCGCGGCTCACCGCCCCGCTCGCGAGCAGCGTGTCGCCCAGCCGGTCGCGCCGGTTGACGATGGAGGCGTAGGAGATCCATCCCTCCTCGAAATAGATCGAGCCGTGCCGCTGGCGATCGGCCAGGGCGAGGCAGCCGCTCCGCCGGCCGAGGAAGAGCAGCTGGACCACGTCGGGGAGGCTCGCCTCCTTGAGACTGCCCTTGATCGCCATCAGCGCAGCTCCGCCATGAGCCGGTCGCCCAGGGCCGGCCATTCCTCGATCATCTTCTCGCGGCTCCGCAAGAGGCCCATGCCGGGCGCCAGGATCCCGCTGGCCCGGATCGGCGCGCTCACCGATGCGAATCGAGCGGACTCCTCCTGCGCCTCGAGCACCTGGCGCGCGAGCGCGGGACTCGGCGCGGCGCGCTGCTGGGCCGCCGCGTCCAGCACCCGCTGCACCAGGCGGTGGACCGCGCGCACCGAATCGGCCCCCCGGCCGGCCAGATAGTCGGCGAGGGCCGCGTCCTCCGCCGCCTTGGTGCCGGCGAGCAGGCGCTTGACGACGCCGAGCCGGATCTCGCGGTCGGGCGGCCCGAGCTGGACCAGGTCTCCGCGCTCGAGCAGCCCGCGGAGCCGGGGATCGAGTCCGGACAGCTCCCCGAGCGGCCGTGCGCTCGCGAACACCATCTGCCGCCGGCCCTCGAGCAGCTCGGCGACGAGCGACGCCAGCTCCACCTGGACCCGGTCCTCTCCGGCGAGGAGATGCAGGTCGTCGAGGATGAGGGCGCCGACCCAGCGGTAGCGGAGCCGCCATCCCGCGAGCGGATCGGCGCCGGCCTGTCCCTTCACCTCGGCGACGAAGCCCTGCCCGCCGAGGCAGGCGACCGGCCCCACCCCACGGGCCGCCAGCGAGTTTCCGATCGCGTGGAGCAGATGGCTCTTGCCCACGCCAGCTCCGCCCAGCACCACGAGGGGAGAGCGGCGGAGACCGGGCTCGGCGAGGAGCTCCCGCACCGCCTCCAGCGCGGAATGGTTGGAGGGGCCCTGGGCGAATTCCTCGAGCCGGAAGTGGGTGAGCGGCGCGGTGATCGGAGCGCTTCGCGCCAGGGCCTGCTCGCAGAGTGCGCGCGCCTCGGCGACCTGATCGGGATCGCGGAACAGCTCCGCACCGGCCAGATCGGGCGCCAGGGCCGCGGCTTCGCGCGCCAGGGCCAGGATCTCCCGCGCGTCGCGCTCGAACGCCTCGATTGCCGAGCCGGGATTGACCGGCGTTTCGTCCTCCAGGAGCAGCTGGAGCCGGCGGGTGCGAAGCCCCTCGCGCTGCCAGCGCCAGATCGCATCGCCCAGCTGCCGCCTCCAGTGGTCCACCTGCTCGGAGAGGCTCGCCGTCACCACGGAGAGGAATTCGCCGAATTCATCCGCTTCCCCCGGCGCGGCGGCCAGGGGCGGCTCGGTCACGGAGGGCGGCTCGGCCACGGCGGGCGGCTCGGTCTCGGAGGGAGGCTCGGGCTCGGGAGCCGCCGGCGGCGCCACCAGCTCCAGCCCGGCTGGCGCCGGAGTCTCGCCGGGAGGGGGTGCCCCGATCAGCAGCACCGCATCGTCCGGGGAGAGGGGGACCGCGCTCGCCTCCTGGAACGCCACCAGCCGCGCCAGGGCGCCGGTGTAGTCCCGCATCGAGGGGAACTCGATGGCCGCGAGCGCGCGCACCACATCCTCCGGCAGCGCGCCCGGGTTCCCACCGAGGCGGTGCAGGAGGATCGCGGTCCGGACCGCGGGGCCCGGGATAGACAGCAGGACCGTTACGCCCTCCGCGAGCCGGCGCACCAGGCGGGCGTCGAGTCCGTCCTGCTCCTCCGCCGCGCGCGCGGCCGTGACCACCGTGGGGCGCCCGGCGGTCCGGCGGGCGTCCAGGAGCTCCGCCACGAGACCCTGGCAGTCGCGGTGCCGCGCCAGCCGCTCCAGATCATCGAGCAGCAGGAGGTCCGCACCCACCAGCTCGGCGCGGAAGCCATCGCCCCGTCCGAGCACCAGCGCGCCGCGGTAGCGCTCCGCGAGCAGGTCGGGGGAGAGGAGCTCCACCCGCGCTCTGGGATGCCGGCTCAGGAGCCGGCCGGCGATCGCCTCGAGGAGCCCGGTCTTGCCGGTCCCCGGCTGACCCAGCACGACCAGGGGACCCTCCGGCACCGCGGTGCCGTCCGCGATGGCGCGCGCCGCCGCGGCCGCCTGCCGATTGGCCGGCTCGAGCAGGAACGTCTCGAGGTCGGGGGGTGCCGCGGTGGAATCGGTCATGGGACCACCGGCCGCACGGCCAGGCGCTGGAGCACCAGGCTGGAGAGGGCCTTCAGGGTCTCGAAGACGCCGCTCCCGTGGAGGGCGTCGGCGGTGACGCTTGGCACCCCGCGAAAGTTGAACGCGTCGTCCAGCTCGCTCTGGGCCAGAATCAGATCGGGCGGAAGGTCCTGCTTGTTGTATTGCAGCACGAGCGGCACCTGCCGGATGTCCACGCCCTGGTCGAGCAGATTCTCCTGAAGATTCTGAAAGCTCTCCAGGTTGTCGTCGAAGCGCCGGGCCTGGCTGTCCACCACGAACGCGATACCGTCGGCGCCCTGCAGCACCAGCCGCCGAGTGGCATTGTAGTACACCTGACCCGGAACGGTATACAGCTGGAATCGGGTCGCGAAGCCGGAGATCACCCCCAGCTCAAGCGGAAGAAAGTCGAAGAACAGGGTCCGATCCGACTGGGTGGCGAGCGAGACCATGGTGCCCCGGCGGTGCTCCGGCACCCGCCCGTGGATGTACTGGAGGT